>PKTC01000168.1 GCA_002869305.1 Marinilabiliales bacterium | reverse complement strand
TTTATTCGTAGGCCATTTTTATACCGTAGTGCTGGTAATGGAATCTTTGCAGCGCTTTTAGCAATGGGATTTTTAGCAGGTTTATTATATTTTGCGCAGCAAGAATTTAGGGATATAATTAGTTTTCAAGATATAGAAATTATAGGAATACTATTCTTAAGCGTGCTACTATTTGGTATCTTAATAAACTGGATTTCCACCTTTTTTGCAGTATCTAAATATTTAAGAATGAAGGTTGATAAATTATACTATTAATTAAAATATTATACAGATGTCAAAAAAAATTAAACCAGAAGAAAAGAAAGTAGAATTTGCTCTGGGAAGAGAAAATTATATTCTCTTAATCATTGGTTTTGCGATTATCATTTTTGGATTTCTTCTTATGATTGGAGGAAAAGCCGAAAGTCCAGATGAATTTAACGAAGCAATATTCAGTTTCAGGCGTATTACTCTTGCTCCAATTATAGTGCTTTTTGGGTTTATCTTTGAAATTTATGCCATAATGAAAAAGCCAAAAGAAACTGAACAAGAATAAGCAATAATTTAATTTTATGGATTGGATAGAAGCATTAATCCTTGGCATAATTCAGGGATTAACTGAGTTTTTACCTGTTAGTAGTAGTGGACATTTAGAGCTTGGAAAGCATATATTAGGTGTTGAATATACCGAGAACTTAACATTTACGGTTGTTGTTCATGGAGCAACTGTATTAAGTACCATCATCATCTTCTGGAAAACTATAGTAGAACTATTTAAAGATTTTTTCAAATTTCAATGGAACGATTCAACAAAATACATTGCTAAGATTCTTGTTTCAATGATTCCTGTTATTATTATCGGGCTTTTGTTTAAAGATCAGATTGAAGGACTCTTTACAGGAAATATTTTATTTGTGGGCTGCATGTTAATTATTACTTCTGGTTTGCTTGCATTTACATACTATGCAAAGGAAAGACAAAGTGACATTTCATTTAAAAGCTCTTTTATTATTGGATTTGCACAAGCACTTGCAGTTATTCCAGGAATTTCAAGATCAGGGGCAACCATAGCAACAGGTTTATATCTTGGAAACAAGAAAGAATCTATTGCCAAATTTTCTTTTCTAATGGTTTTAGCTCCAATTATAGCTGCAAATGTTAAAGATTTATTAGAGTTTAATTTTTCAGCCCAAAATTCGGTTTCAATAACACCCTTGGTGGTAGGTTTTCTAGCAGCATTTTTTTCCGGTTTGCTAGCTTGTAGCTGGATGCTAAAAATTGTAAAACGTGGTAAACTCATATACTTTGCTATTTATTGCTTCATTGTGGGTTCAATTGCTGTAATCGTATCATTCTAAAATAATCATGGTGATGCTGGATGTAAAAAGTGTAGAGGATTTTCAAACAGGCGTTATTCTGCCCATCAATAAACCTTATGAGTGGACATCCTTTGATGTAGTGAAAAAGGTTAAAAATCAGATTGGGAAAAGACTTCGTCAGGCATTAGATATTCGTTTAAAGAATTTTAAAGTAGGACACGCAGGTACGCTTGATCCATTAGCTGAAGGACTGGTATTGGTTTGTACAGGTAAAGCTACTAAGAAAATCAATGAATTAATGTCGGATGAAAAAGAGTATATTGCAACCATTGAATTAGGAAAAACAACACCATCTTATGATTTAGAAACAGATTATGATCAAACATTTCCGATTGAACATATTACTGAAGAACTGGTTAATAAAGTATTAAAATCATTTATAGGTGAACAAGATCAGGTTCCTCCTGTTTATTCTGCAAAGAATATTAATGGAAAAAGAGCCTATGAATATGCTCGAAAAGGAGAAGAGATTGCATTAAAAGCAAATAAAATTACGATTACCCAAATAGAATTGCTTGAATATCAGAAACCATTATTAAAAATTAAAATTGTTTGTGGTAAAGGAACATATATTCGCTCATTAGCCCACGATTTGGGACATAAACTAGAAAGTGGAGCACATTTGGTAAAGTTAATTAGAACAAGAATAGGAAGTTATAATATAGATTCTTCGATAACTATAGAAGAATTAGAAATTTTTTTAGCAAATTTGTAACTTTTTTAATATTGGTGCGTATAAGCAGGTCACTTAAGTATAAACATATAATAGTTTGAATTAATGAAATTATCTCAGTTTAAGTTTAATCTCCCCAAAGAACTTATTGCAAAATTTCCATCAGAAAACAGGGACGAATCACGTTTACTTGTTGTTCATAAGGAATCAGGGAAAATAGAACATAAAGTTTTTAAGGATATTGTTAATTATGTTAATGATCAGGATGTAATGGTATTTAATAATACCAAAGTCTTTCCTGCTCGTTTGTATGGGAATAAAGAAAAAACTGGTGCAAAGATCGAGGTTTTTCTTTTAAGAGAATTAAACCGTGAACAACGTTTATGGGATGTTTTAGTGGATCCAGCTAGAAAGATCAGAATTGGAAATAAGCTGTATTTTGGTGAAGATGATTCATTGGTTGCAGAAGTTATAGATAATACTACATCAAGAGGCCGTACCTTAAGGTTTTTATTTGATGGCTCATACGAAGAGTTTAAAAAAACATTGTATGATCTAGGAGAAACTCCATTACCAAAATTCATTAATAGGGAAGTTGAACCAGAAGATAGGGATCGATATCAAACGATTTATGCAAAACACGAAGGTGCAGTAGCTGCTCCAACGGCAGGAATGCATTTCAGTCGTGAATTAATGAAACGACTAGAAATTAAAGGAATAAATTTTGCAGAAATAACTTTACATGTAGGTTTAGGTAACTTCAGAACTGTTGATGTAGAAGACCTCACTAAACATAAAATGGATTCTGAGAAGATAATTATTACTGATGAAGCCGTTAAAAAAGTGAATGAGGCAAAAGATAAAAGAAAAAATGTAATCGCTGTCGGCACTACTGTTTTAAGAACCTTGGAATCTTCGGTATCTACTATTGGACATCTTAAGCCTTACGATGGTTGGACTAATAAATTCATTTTCCCACCTTATGAGGTACAAGTTCCAAATATGATGATTTCAAATTTTCATCTTCCATACTCTACATTATTAATGATGGTTTGTGCGTTTGGAGGCTATGATGCTGTAATTAAAGCATATAAAACAGCTATCAAAGAAGAATATCGATTCGGAACTTATGGAGACGCGATGTTAATACTATAAACATTAAGAATATTTAACTAAAAAGGTTAGCGAAGGCTAACCTTTTTTTGTTAACAATAATTTGAGAAATGTGCTTCGTTTACTAATTCACGATATTTTGCAACTACTTTTTTAAAGTCTTCCCAGGCTGGTCGTTTTAATTTTTCATTCCTTAGCAAAGCTGAGGGATGAAATGTTGGCATAACTAGTCTATCATTCCATTCCAACCATTCTCCCCGTACTTTTGTTATTCTTGCATTTGGATCAATTAGACATCTTAAAGCGGTTGATCCTAGAAGGATAATTATTTTAGGCTTTATTAATTCGATTTGTTTATATAAATAGGGGATGCAGGTCTCTCTTTCTTCAGGAAGTGGATCGCGATTATTGGGAGGACGACATTTTACAATATTTGCTATAAAAACATGTTCATTACGGGTAAACCCGCAGACATCTAGTATTTTATCTAAAAGTTGCCCCGATTTACCTACAAAAGGTCTTCCTTGTTGATCCTCGTAATATCCCGGACCTTCACCAACACACATAATGTCTGCAATTCTAAACCCTTCACCAAAAACTGCATTCGTTCTTGTTTTACTTAAAACACATTTCGTACAATGATCTACTTCTTTTTTAAGTAACTCAAGCTCATTCATAGAAGTTCACTTTTAATTCATAACATTTTGAGGATTTCCATTCAGCCATTGATGAATATTTTTAACTACAATTTTACCACGTAGTTCAATAGCTTCTTCCGTTGCGTATCCAATATGGGGTAAAAGAATTAGATTGGGGGCTTCGAATAATGGATGACTTTTATCCAAAGGAGGTTCTTTCTCATAAACATCTATTGCAGCACCAGAAATTTGTTCGTTCTTTAATGCATCAGTTAATGCATGATAATCAACTATAGGACCACGAGCTGTATTAACTATGATGGCTGTTTTTTTAAGTAGATCAATTTTTTCTTTGCTAATCAAATTCTTAGTTTCATAGGTTAAAGGAATATGTAAAGAAACGATATCGCTATTTTTTAGTAAATAATCGAGTGAACAAAACTCCACATTAGGAATATTTTTGGGTTTTCTGTTGTATACCAAAACCTTGCATCCAAAAGCGTTCGCCAGATGAGCAACTTCTGAACCAATGGCTCCTGCACCAATTAATCAAAAAGTTTTGCCATATAATTCGGATCCCAGGAAGCCTTCCCGCGTTGAATATTTTCTAGTTTGAGAATCGTTCCAGGAGATTTTTCTAAAAAGATTTATCACAGATCCAATAACTAACTCTGC
>PKTC01000330.1 GCA_002869305.1 Marinilabiliales bacterium | reverse complement strand
TTGGCCCTGATTCACAAGCATCTGTAATTACCAATGTATGTGTAACATGTTGAGCGTATGCTTGTAATGAAGATTTTAATGTGCTAATATTAAAATAGGTGAATTCATCATCGCGAGTAGCGTCTGTTGGTACCCAGTATCCAATGTCGTTTATGAATTTCCCATGTCCAGCATACCAAACCAAAAGTGAATTAACGTTATTACTTCTTACAAGATCTCTAAGTTCAATCGCAAAAAAACGTTCCATTTCTGCTTTTGCAAGATTTTGCTTATGAATAATATTATGAACCTTATAATTTGCTAATGCTGCTTTCATCATGCTAACATCCTTAACAGGTCCTTCCAAACTAGCAAATGTTTCATAATCTGAGTTTTCGATAAAAATAACCCAAGTTTTTCCCATTGGATTTTGTTGAGAAATCTCTACGGCTTCACGATTTATCTTAAATTCCATTTCACCAACATTACCATATATATCCTCTGCTTTTACAACAAACTTATTTTTGTTTGCAATATCAATGGTAGCATAAAACTCTGGGTTCGACGCATCAACAGAGAAACTTGCTGTCATATCATTAACTATAATGCTTTTTATCTTGTTTTCATCGCTCACTGTCCCTTCTATATAAAGTTTTCGATTATCGACATCTAAATAAATCTCTCCACTTGATGAAGCATAAGGTGCAATAAGAGATATTTCAGGAGGATTAATCTCTGTTCTGTTCAGCTTATAAGTTGATGCTAACACATTATTATACACATCAGCAATAGCAACAGAAATCGATTCTTTGCCGGTCACATTTAAAGTAACCGAGAATTCATTGTTTTCTGCATTTTCGTCGAAAGAAACATCAACTCCATCAATTTTTGCATATTGAATATCACTATCATCAGCTATCTTCCCTTTGATAGTAATTTCGGTTGCATCCTCCACAATGTTTATTGAATTGCCTTCTCGTTCTGCAGGATCCACAAATGTTAAATTTGGTCTAATGCTTTCTCGATTTAGTTCATACAATCTTTCTTTAACCACTTTAAGACGTTCTTTTGCTTCGGAATCATTGTTGTCTGATAAATCTGCATAAGTTTGGTAATCTTTTATGGCATTAGCATATTGAGTTATTTCTTCGTTCGATTTTGCACGATAGAAATATGCTAATGCATTTTTAGAATCCATTGACACAACCTTACTAAAATCATTAATAGCACTTTGATGCTGATTAAATTCCTGATAATATTTTCCCCTCGCAAAGAATGCTTCCATATCGTCCGGTGAGAAAATAATCATCTTTGATAAGTCATTAATAGCATTTGGGTAATCAATTTTCTCTTTATATATTTTACTACGAATCCATAATGCCTCCTTGCTCTTAGAGTCCAAGCCCAAAGCCTGGTTGCAAGCTATAAGCGACGCATCGTATTTTTTTGCTTTATATAAAACATCAGCTAAAGAAACATATGTTTCAATAACATTAGAAGCTTTTTCAATTGATTTCCTATAATCCGTTTCTGCCTGATTATAATTCTCCAATTTATCTTGAATAAAACCTCTTTTTGAATAGTTCCCTGCTGTTTCATTTAATTCAATCAATTCATTACTTTCCTTTAAAGCTTTATCATATTGCTCTAAGGCAATATATGATTCCATTTTATACTTATAAGCATTAATATGTTTTTTATCTATTGCTGTAACCCTTGCGAGCATAGGTATTGCGTCTTTATAATTTTCTAATTCATAATAAAGTCGGCCGGCATTATAATAAATAGATTCGTCTTTATCTTCAAAGGCAGTGGCTCTTTTGTAATCACTTGCAGCTTCAGCTTTTTTGCCAGCTTTTTCATATGCTTCAGCTCTGGCAACATAAGCCTCGGTGTATTCAGGATTTTCATCAATCAGCTTTGTAAACTGTTCAATGGCATCCTCATAATTTCCAGACGCTACAAAATCTTTACCTGTTGTATACAATTTTGGGCTACATTGTACAAGCGAAAAAAGTATTAACATCAAAGGGGTAAAGAACAACGTACTTTTATAACTGTAATTTCCCATCTTGTTAGTTTTTTAATATTTGCTGTTTAGGATATTATTATCTTATCAAATTTACGAAAGCTTTTAAATATTTCGAAATTTTATGATAAATCTATTTAATTAATTGATTAAATACATCTTATTTCGTGATAAAAGTTAAACTACTATCACCTAATAAATCAATTTGTTCATTTTTTAAAGACAACGCAGGAGCTTTAACTCCATCACCAAATTCTATATCACCTGTGAAAATCCTTGCTTCATCCAACAAATCATTTTTAATAAACGAATTTAGCACCTTCTCTCCTCCCTCAATAATAACAGACTGAATCTCCATATCTATAAGAATTTTAAACAGTTTAGCATAAAAATCCTTTTTATAATCTGCAAATCTGATACCAATATTGTTTTCGTATTTAATTTTCCTGTTCTGTTGTGTCTTATCCGCAATAATGAAGGTATTAGCCTGGTTATTAAAAACTTTTAAGTCCTTAGGTAATTTCAAATTTTGATCCAATACAATTCTGATCGGGTTTTTTCCAGTCCAGTTTCGAGTTGTTAACGTTGGATCATCAAGCAAGGCTGTATTTGTTCCGATAAGAATTGCTTGTTCTTCAGACCTCCATTTATGAACCAGCGCTTTTGCATACTCATTAGTTATCCACGTTGGTTGAACCAAACTACTTGAATCTCTTTTTATATCAATAAAAGCATCTTTAGTTTGCGCCCACTTCAGGATTATGTAAGGCCTTTTCTTTTCGTGAAAAGTAAAAAATCTCTTATTCAATTCTCGCGATTCTTTTTCAAGAACTCCAACAAGAACCTTAGATCCTGTTTTTTGTAATATTTTTATGCCATTTCCAGAAACATGTGCAGCTGTATCTTTAGAACCAATAACAATTTGAGGAATTGCCATACTTGCAATTAAATTTGCACAAGGTGGTGTTTTACCATGATGAGAGCATGGTTCTAAGTTCACATAAATGGTAGATCTTTTTAATAAACTTTTATCTTTTACTGAATTAATTGCGTTTACTTCTGCGTGTGCTTCCCCATAATTTCTATGAAATCCCTCTCCAATAATTTGATTGTTATATACAATAACGGAGCCAACCAGGGGATTTGGAGCCGTATTTCCTAATCCCAGTTTAGCTAAATCAATACACCGTTGCATAAATTTCTCGTGGGCAGTTCTTTCGATCATTCTAATTTGACTAAATTTGAAAAATGACAACCAATAATAGCATAAAGAAAATAATTTCATTCATTAAATCCGAATTAAAAGATATTTATCCTATTGAAGAGATCAATAGTTTTGTTTACATAATTTTTGATGAAGTTTTAAAATATTCAAGAACAAAAGTCTTAGTGTCTAGCGAACATGAAGTTAATAATGAATCTATTAAACAAATCTATTCTATTACAAAAGAACTAAAACAACAAAAACCTATTCAGTATATTTTTGAAAAAACAACATTCTACGAGCTGCTTTTTAGAGTTAACCCGAGCGTTTTAATTCCCCGCCCTGAGACTGAAGAATTGGTTGAATGGATTATAGCAGAAAATAAAAATAAAGTACAAAAAATATTAGATATAGGAACCGGCAGTGGCTGTATTGCTATTTCGCTTGCTAAAAACCTGGTTGGATCGACTGTTTATGCAGCAGATGTATCAGCCGAAGCATTAAAAATTGCAGAAGAAAATTGTAGATTAAATAAAGTGCCAATACAATTGTTTCAGTTAGACATATTAAATCCTAAAAATAATATTGATCAAAAATTCGATATTATAGTTAGTAATCCACAATATATAGCAGAAAAAGAAAAAAACCTAATGCAAGCTAATGTGCTTAACCATGAACCAGAGCTTGCCTTGTTTGTTTCAGATGAAGATCCATTGGTTTTTTATAAATCAATAGTTAACTTTGGATTAAGTCATCTAAATTCTAATGGTCAATTGTTTTTCGAGATTAATGAATCCTATGGTTCAAAGATGTTTGAATTGCTTAATGAAAAAGGCTTTTCTCATATTTCCTTAAAAAAGGATATCAATGGCAAAGACAGAATGATAAAAGGTATATTAAAGTAAACTATCTTGTACAAGAAAAAAGCAATCACCGAAAAAAACGCTATAATTAAAGCGCAGAATTTATGTGCGGAACGTGAGAAATGCGAATCGGACATTCGTAAAAAGTTATATGACTGGAAGCTCCCTGTTAAAAATCATGATACAGTCATAGATCGTTTAATTCAAGATAAATTTATTGACGAAAAAAGATTTGCCATATCATTTGCCAAGGATAAATTTCGCTACAATAAATGGGGTAAAATTAAAATTGAATTTGCTCTCAAGCAAAAACAAATAAACGGTGCTGTTATAAAAATAGCACTTGATGAAATTGATGAATCTGAATACGATACCCTTTTGGAAAAT
>PKTC01000147.1 GCA_002869305.1 Marinilabiliales bacterium | reverse complement strand
CCTGGTTTTGACGGTAAGGTAAACTGGAATGTAAGCATGTCGAGCTTTGGATTTTGGCTCGTTAATCTCAAGGTTCAAAATTATAAACGGCGAAAATAATTACGCGCTTGCTGCTTAATCTCACTCAGTGAATTAATCTTAATTCCGACGCTAGGTCGTCGGAACAAGCTGTCTCTCAAATGGCGTTGTTTAGCCGCAATTTGATTATGAGGCATCGTAAAAGTTAAACTAGTTTAGTCATTGTTTCGTTGACTAAGCGAAATTTAAGAAACTAAGGATTGGTTCGGCTGCTTTTTGCCAGGCTATTCACGAAAACCAATAAAAAGATAAGCATGTAGAAATCATTTGGGTTCTTTATTCGGACGCGGGTTCGACTCCCGCCGGCTCCACAAATACAAAAATATCAAAGCATCAGGACTCCACAAGAAAGGCCAGCATTTGCTGACCTTTCTTGTTTAATTATAATTATCTAATTAAGTATTATTACTC
Source organism: Marinilabiliales bacterium (assembly GCA_002869305.1). GTDB lineage: Bacteria > Bacteroidota > Bacteroidia > Bacteroidales > UBA12077 > UBA12077. Next base: position 3,981 of record PKTC01000147.1, on the reverse strand, counting down.
ATGTCTAAGTTTGCTGGCTAGATTGGATCTGTAGACTCTCATAATTTGTGTTGATATTACTATTTGAATAACCAATAAAATTGCAAGTGCCGTTAAGGCAAAGTCTATAAAACTAATTGGTATTTTATAACTGAAATTACGCAGCCAAGATCTTATAATATAAAATGCTATTGGCCACGAAATAAGACACCCCAATAATAATAATTTATTAAAGCTTTTGGTTAGTAGATAAAAGAGTGATTTTAAGGATACCCCAAGTACTTTGCGTATGGCTATTTCTTTGGTTCTCTCCTTTACTTTTAATGAGATTAAAGCAAAAACTCCAAAAAGGGCAATCAGTATTGAAATAAGAGAGATGAAATTTACTACCTTACTTGCATTGTATTCTGCCTTATATAATCTTCTTAACTGATCATCAAGAAAATTATATTCAAATGGAATATCTGGGAAAATCTGATTAAAACGTCCTTTTATCTTTGATATGGTTTCTGAAGTATTATTAGGCGAAATTCTAATAAAAACTTGATTATAATTCCTTTTATTGATTACCTTAATGACGAGTGGTGCAATATCCTTATGGACTGATTGAAAATTGAAATTCTTGATTACACCTCCTATTTCAACATCGTCCAAAAACTTTTTATACCCGGTATCCCAGCCGGTTATTTTTAATACTTTCTCATTAACAATATATCTAACTTCACCTTCAGGTAATTGCTTCAATTCATCTATGCTCCCTTCTATAAATTCAAAATCCATTGTCTCTAAAAAATCCGCATCACTATGAATTCTATAAAACCAAAATCTTCCTTCCGGTTTTCCCTGCCAATTTAGCGTTGTATTCTCGTTAGGAAATCCTGGAATAAATCTAGATGTTGAAACATTTATAACAGTAGAAATTTGCGCCACTTCTTTTTTAAAAACTTCTATTTTATTTCCAAGTTGCTTACCATATATAGGCATTGACACAACCGATTCCTTATTAAATCCAACATCCATTTTCCCAATATAAGCCAGTTGTTTAAAAATTTGAGTACTAAATATTATTAAAATGGAGGATATTGCAAATTGTGCGATAATTAAAATATGACTAAAAGTTAAGTTCTGATATGACTTGGTTGTTATTCCCTTTAAAATATTGGTAATAGAGAATGATGCCATGTAAAATGAAATATAAGCTCCCGAAATGATTCCAACTAAAACCGCCAGTAAACCTGTGATTAAAATATGCCTTTGATTGATAAATCCTAAAGTTATGTTATTATTAAGGATAGAGTTGAAAACTGGCAAAACATAGTATACAATTACAAAAGCAATCATTAAAGCAGTTAAAGACATAATAACGGATTCTGTAATAAACTGAAGAATGATATTGCTTCTATTGGCCCCAAAAGTTTTTCTTAAAGATACTTCCTTAAGTCTTTTCCCTGATAAGGCATTTATAAAATTTATAAAGTTTATACAGGCAATAAACAATACTGAAATTGCAATAGCTGAGAATACATATATGTATACCATGCTATAAGATGCTTTTTGATTGCCTCTATTGCCCTGAAAATGAATATCTTTTAATGGTTGCAAATAAACATTCGAGTTTACATCATGTTCTTTTCTTAGAAAATTTGTAATCGAACTTTCAAAATTATTTCTTTTGTTATCTGCAAGCAATACGTAAGCCCACCAATTGAGTTGCCCCCAGGAAGTCAAATGTCCCTCTCCATAAATTTCATTTAAATTTTCAAACGATATTAAAAAATCAAATTCAAGATGGGAGTTAAATGGAGCATCCTCAATGATTCCTGTTATGGTATAGTTAAACCGGTCGTTAATATTAATTACCTTTCCCAGAGTATTCTCGTTGCCAAAATATTTTTTGACATTGGATTGAGTGATTAGAGCAGATTGAGGAGAAGACAGTACTTTATTTACATCGCCTTGTGTAAGTTTAAAATCAAAAACTTTTAAAAAAGAAGGATCAACCAGTAGGATATTATTCTCTAAAAAAGAACTGTTACCTGATTTTACAACAACCTCAGGACTGTAGCTAAATCTAGCAACCCTAACATATTCTATCACTTCCGGGAAATTCTCCTTTAGTACAACTGGTAAAGGTGCAGACATTTTTGCCCAGTATTCCTTATCATTAGGATTACCATCTACAAGACGATAAATATTTTTATAGTTTGAATGAAACATGTCAAAACTAAATTCATAATTAATATGTAACAAACATATAATAGAACAAGTTAAACCGAAGGTTAATCCAATTAAATTGATTAACGAGTATATGAGGTTATGTTTGAAAAATCTAAGAGCTATTTTTATATAATTTAAAATCATAATATATCTTTTAACTTAACACTTTTTTCAATTAAAGTGAGTTCGTTTAAATAACTCATGAAGTATTGACTTAAAGACGTATGACAAAATCAAGTGTTGCTTGGAGTAAATAATTCAGCGCTTTAAGATGCCTCAGATTAAAGTACAAAACGGCAGTGCTGTCAATAGTAATGAATAATATTATCCACACTAATTATTATTAAAAAATCATCTCAAGATCACTTTGAATCTTGCCAGCTCCACAAATACAATCAATGAAATTCATAAAAAACAGCTTTATTTAAGGGAAAACGCTGTTTTTCATTTTTTTGCACTGTACTGAGATTTACATTATTTAATGATACTATATCTTACACGAATATCACTTTTTCACTTTGAGTGTCCGCATTGGTGACTCTATTTTATTGCAACATTTACCAATATTGGCTTTAACCAATTTAATTGTCGACATATTTTTTGTTCTCACTTTAAAATAATATCATTTTATCGACAATATTATTCAAGTTTTATTTAATGCTTTTGATTAAAGTCTCTAGATATATGCACATTTAATGATAGATTATTACGTCAATATATAATTTCATAACTTAAGTTAAGGGATTTAAGGTCTAACTCATATAACTTTGTGGCATCAATTAATCTCTAAATTATGAAATTTAACAAAATGGTAATCCTAGTATTGAAGTGGTTTATTTACATTTTAGGAGGTGTTTTAATTCTTGTATTTATTAGCTTACAAGCATATAAAGCTTATCTTAAAAGTTCTACTAAAATAAAAACTCCCAATGGTATTAGTTCAATGGAAAAAGTCATACTCGGAGATCTTGAGCAATGGGTTTTTATTAGGAGTATGGATACGAGTAATCCTGTTCTTATATTCTTACACGGTTGGCCATGTGAACCAGCATTGGGAATGTCAAGCTCACGCAATCTAGATAAAGAACTTATAAAGCACTTTACAGTAGTACACTGGGATCAGCTTGGGGCTGGTAAATCTTTTAACAACAATATTCCTAATAGTTCAATGAGCATGGAAAGATGGGTTGAAGATTGCAATGAGTTAATTAATTATTTGAGAAATAGATTCAATTCCCAAAAAGTTTTTTTGGTGGGTCATTCTGGGGGTACTATTCTGGGATTAAAAATTGCTCAAAAATATCCTGAAAAAATTGCGGCATATGTTGGAATAGCACAAATCTTAAATAATCATGAACAACAAGCAATATCTTATAATTATATATTACAAAAAGCAACTGATAAAGGAAACCAAAAGACAATTGACAAAATAAAAGAAATTGGCCCTCCTCCATATTCAAACCCTAAAAAGGAATTAGAAAAGGCTAAATACATTATCAAAAACGGAAATTTTATTCGCAATGAGGTGGTGAAAAATATGGGAATCATCGCATTAAGCTATCTTAGTTCGCCAGAATATACAATCAAAGAAGGTTTTCAAACATTAAGTGGTAAAGGTTTAATCTTTACCTTGGATGCACGTTACCACGAAATTATAAAAATGGATCTTACAAATGAGGTTCGTTCGTTAGAGGTACCTGTTTATTTCTTTCAAGGTAAATATGACATGATAACTCCGACATCACAAATTGAGGATTACTACCAAAAATTAAAAGCATCGCATGG
>PKTC01000341.1 GCA_002869305.1 Marinilabiliales bacterium | reverse complement strand
ATATTGAAGCTGCAAAAATGATAAAAAACCTAAAAAGTTATAAAATAATTCAAGGTGTTCGCGGACAAGAAGGAGTGAATGAGGAAATGTTTTCTGAAATCGTATCAAGAGTTTCTGCATTGGTAAAGTCTGCACCTGAAATTGCTGAAATGGACTTGAATCCGCTATTGGGAAAAGCAGATAAAGTTGTTGCTGTAGATGCCAGGATAAGAATTGAAAAATAGAGAATGCGAAAATTTAAGGAATTAAGATTCAATGAAAAGCTACTATTGGTATTAGCTATAATGTTAATTTTGGGTATCATTCTTAAGTGGTCGCAGGTAAAAGAAGGATTTGTTAAGGGTTTTCAGCGATTTGGATTCATTAAAACAGAAGAAGTCAAAGAATAAGGGAATGAAAAAATATATTATTATATCATTATTGTTATGTGTAAATTACTTATTTGCACAAGAAACAGAAGAGAAAAAGATTAAAATAGAACCATCAGGATTCATAAAAAGTGATGTATTTTTTGATACACGTCAAAATGTCGAAGTACTAGAAGATTTATTACTTATTTTTCCGAAAGATATTGAACTTGATGAGAATGGAAAGGATATAAACGATCATGGCTCTTTGGGAATAGTTGATATTTCTACAAGAATTAGAGGTAAAGTTACAGGTCCTGATTTATTTGGAGCAAAATTAACCGGACTGATTGAGGTTGATTGGACTGGGATTACAGGTTCTTATTATACAAGTAGAGTACGTTTGCGGCATGCATATTCAAAATTAAATTGGGATAAAACAGAAGTATTATTGGGACGTGAATGGCATCCGATGTTCGTAAAGGAATGTTATCCATCTGTTATGTCTTTAAATACAGGTATTCCATTCCAACCATTTAATCGTAGTCCAATGTTACAGGTATCCCATGAATTTGGAATGTTCAAAGTAATTGGAGCAGCCATTTCTCAAAGTGATTATGTTAGTTCAGGTCCTGATGGAAAATCGGCACAATACATCAAGAATGCAAATATTCCTAACTTACACTTGCAATTACAATTTAAACCAGAAAATTTTGTATTTGGACTGGCTGTTGATTACAAATCAATTATGCCAAGATTGAAGACAGAATCATTAGTAAATGTAGATCCTAATTATGATTCACTATTTGTAACCAACGAGAAGGTTAATTCCATTTCTTATATGGCTTATTTAAAATATAAGAAATCAAAACTGGAGATTAAAGCAAAAGCTATTTATGGTCAAAATTTATCGGAAAGTGTAATGCCTGGAGGATATGGAGTTACTAGTATTGATAGTATAACTGGTCGTGAGAAATATGCGCCATATAATCATTTTTACACCTGGGCAAACATTATTTATGGAGATCAAACAAAATTCGCATTATTTGGGGGGTATACAAAAAATCTGGGAGCAGTAGATCCTATTGTTGGTGATACTTATGGTATGGCCTTAAATGTGGATTACTTTTATCGAATTGCTCCAACAGTTTCACATAAAATTAAAAACTTTATGTTTGCTGTCGAACTGGAATATACAGTGGCAGCATACGGCGATGTTGCAAATGTCTACGGTGAATTTACTAAGTCACATGAAGTATCTAATACAAGAATTATGTTTTCATTATTTCACTTTTTTTAAAAAATAAAAAATGGCGATTAAAGTAGTAGTTTTAGCATTGTATGCGTTAATGATCATTGTAGTAGGTATCATAGGAATGCGAAAAACAAAATCATTTTCTGATTTCTTTTTAGGTGGTGGAAATGTAGGTCCATGGATGACGGCTTTTTCTTATGGTACAGCTTATTTTTCTGCTGTTGTTTTTATAGGATTTGCTGGTAAAATTGGATGGGGATTCGGTTTTTCCGGCATTTGGATTGGTGTATTTAATGCCTTAATTGGTGTTTTGGGAGTATGGGCCATTATGGGTTGGAAAATTAAAAAGATGTCCACCGATTATGGAGTTTCTACACTTAGCGAGTTTCTGGAAAAAAGATACAATAGCAGTTTTTTTAAAATAGCATCATCTGTTGCAATTTTTATTTTCTTAGTGCCTTATTCAGCAGCTGTATTTATTGGTCTATCAAAATTGTTCGAAGCATCTTTTCCTGAAATTCAATACTGGCATATTGTAGTTGCAATGGGAGTTTTTACTTCTGTTTATTTGTCATTAGGAGGATATAAATCTATGACTATGATCGATACCATTTTTGGAATGATCATGACCGCTAGTGTTATAGTTTTAGTGCTGTTTACAGTAAATAAGGGTGGAGGAATGATTTCCATTTCAGAAACTTTAGCAAATATAAATCCAAAATTAACGGCTGTGGTTGGACCTCCGGGTTGGTGGCCACTATTTTCATTGATATTCTTAACAAGTGTTGCCCCATTTGCAATGCCTCAGTTAGTGCAAAAATTTTATGCTGTAAAAGATAGAAGATCAATAAGAATTGGAATGGTTGCATCAACATTTTTTGCATTATTGATTGGTTGTATTGCATATTTTATTGGATCTACAACAAGAGTATTTTTAAACCCTGAAAATGCGCCTTTATCATTCCCAAATGGTGCAGGTGGAGGTTTAGATCCAGATGCTTTAATGCCAGAATTATTAAATTATGTAGTTCCTGAATCATTAACAATAATTATTTTAATTCTGATATTGTCTGCCTCCATGTCTACTTTGGCAGCACTTGTCTTGATTTCAAGCTCATCGCTTGTAAAAGATTTTTATGCAGGGTTTATAAATAAAAACGTTAGCGATAAAGGATTAACTTCTTTAATGAGGGTAGGAAGTATTTTATTTGTACTAATATCTGTTATCATTGCTTTAATTAAACCAGATTCAATTGTTGCAATTCTTGGAATTTCATGGGGGGCCATAGGATCATTCTTTTTAGGTCCATTCATTTGGGGATTATTTACAAAATGGTCTAATAAATTTGGAGGATTAAGTTCTGCATTTATTGGTTTAGCAGTGTGTATCATTTTATATATTGCAGGAATGCCATCACCTCAAGCAGGCACTGTCGGAATGATTACTTCGCTTTTAATCAATCCAATATTTAGCTATGCATATAATATAGTAATGAAGAAATAAAATTTTAGAAGCTCTAAACAATATTTATCTTTGTAAGAAACGAAAAATAAAATACTAAATAAGATGAAAAAAATAGGATTATTTTATGGACCACTAGGAGGCTCAACAGAAAGAGTTGCTAAGAAAGTTGTAGCTGCCTTAGGAAATGAAAATGTAGATTTAATTCCTGCAAAGGATTCAAAAGCTGCAGATGTTGAGAAGTATGAGAATATTATTTATGGAATGTCAACCATAGGTAAAGAAACTTGGGATGCAGATAAATCTGCAAACGACTGGGATTTATTTCTTCCTGAAGTTGAGAAGGTTGACTATTCAAATAAAGTGGTTGCAATGTTTGGTTTGGGCGATCAAATTACTTACGATCTCCATTTTGTTGATGCTTTAGGTTTAGTTGCTGAAAAAATTTTACCAAAAGGAGCCAATATTATTGGTAGAGTCGATACTGATGGTTACGATTATAGAGAATCAGAAGCTATAATCGATGGTAAATTTATTGGATTACCTGTAAATGAAGATTTCGAACCGGAATTAACTGACGAAAGAGTTAATAACTGGGTAGAAAAGATAAAAACACAATTTAAATAAGAATATTTAAAATTACACTATAAACCGTTTATAATATGAACGATACTATGACAAGAAAAACACCTATTGATGCCTGTGTTGTGCAAAAGAAACTGCAAGAAAGTGGTTTAGAGAAAGTAGGATTAGCTTCTATTCGTGAGATTGTCCGATTGGTAAACGAAATCGAAAAAGAAACAGGAGAAAAATACATTCGAATGGAAATGGGTGTGCCTGGTTTACCACCAGCACAAGTTGGTATAGAAGGTGAAATAGAAGCATTAAAAAGTGGTGTTGCTTCTAAATATCCCATGATAGAAGGTGTTGATATTCTTAAAAAAGAGATTTCTCGTTTTGTTAAGAATTTTATGAATATTGATATTGATGAAAAGAATTGTATACCAACGGTTGGTTCCATGCAAGGTGCATTTGCTTCATTCTTGGTTTCTTGTCGAAGGGATGTTAAGAAGGATACAACTTTGTTTATTGATCCAGGATTTCCTGTGCAGAAAATGCAACATAAGGTACTTGGATTGAATTATGAAACATTTGATGTGTACAATTACCGTGGTGATAAACTGAAAGCAAAATTGGAGGAGTATCTTGCGAAAGGAAACATCTCAACAATATTGTACTCAAATCCTAATAATCCATCGTGGATTTGTTTTACTGATAAAGAATTACAAATTATCGGGGAATTAGCGACCAAGTATGATGTAATCATTATGGAAGATTTAGCATATTTCGCTATGGATTTCCGAAAAGATTTATCAAAACCTGGAGTAGCTCCTTTTCAATCATCTGTTGCTAATT
>PKTC01000464.1 GCA_002869305.1 Marinilabiliales bacterium | reverse complement strand
GTACCGATATTTACATTTGCGAAATGCAAAATGGAACCTGGGGACCTCCAGAAAATTTAGGACCAATTATTAATACTGAAGGAAACGAGTATTTTCCATTTATTCACAGTACAGGGCGATTATATTTTTCTTCGGATGAGCATGGGAGCATTGGTCGTTTAGATATTTTTTATTCGGAAAAGGTAAATGGAGAATGGCATAAGCCTATCGCAATGGAACCGCCCATAAATACTCGGTATAATGATTTTGGACTAATCATAGATCCGTTTAAAAAAACCGGAATGTTTTCTTCAGATCGAGGAAGATCTTCTGACGATATTTTTACATTTACACCGCTTTATCCGATGTTTGAGAATTCGCAACCGCAAGAAGAAAACAATTACTGTTATGTATTATATGAAGAAGGAGCAGTGAATCCTGATACATCCATGTTAGAGTATGAGTGGTCGTTTGGAGATGGGAAAAAGAAAAGAGGATTAGAAGTTGAACATTGTTTTAATGGACCTGGCGATTATACTTTAGAATTAAATGTAATTGATAAACTTACTGGTGAGGTGTTTTATACTCAGGCTACCTACCCTCTTCTGATCGAAGATGTTAAGCAGGTCTATATAAATTGTCCTGATACAGTGGAGGTTGGTCAGGAAGTCAGGTTTGATGCTCGAAAAACAAATATAACAGATTTCGATATCTATAGATATTACTGGGATTTTGGCGATGGTCGAAAAACCAGGGGTACTGAGGCTACTCATATCTATACTACAATCGGTACATATATTGTTCAGTTAGGAGCAGTAAGCAGAGAAGATCGGGATGGAAACACTCAACAAAGTGGAGTATATAAGAGTATCGAAGTCGTTGGATCATCAAGACAAAGAGGTCGAAGAGGTAATTGATAAAAAACAAACTAATTAAATAATATGAAGAAACTAGTACTTATTTGGGTGTTGTTGGTTGTAGCATGGAACGTTTTAGCACAACCAGTTCCTGCAGAAGATGAAAATATTCCTAACTTAATGACCTTTGGTCATAAAGCCGATATTTCTTGGGGTGATGACGATTATTCGCAAACTTTTTTTGTATTAATTCCAAAAGAACATACTAGTCCTATATTTATTAGAGTATTTGATCCAGATGTAGGTGGACAGATTGATGAAATAAACGGATTTTGGGATACTAAAATGGAGTATTCTATTTATGGTGGTGTGGGATGTTACACTAATGAAGATGCCCAGGGAATTGAACCCACAGGTAATTATAAAAGTGGAAATCTTTTAGCCAAAAAAGTGTTTGGTGAAAACCCAAGGTATGATAACAATTGGTATACATTTGGACCATTTAATCCTACGGAAGGAGAATTATATGAAGATTTTGGAGGATATATTTTTAAAATTATTTGCGAAGGTGTAACAGGTGATGACGGAAATATGTATCAATATTTTGTTAGTACTTCACAAACTGAAAATAAACGAATTGAAGGTGGTAATGCCTTTGCTTATGAATATAGTTTCAGAATGCATAATGATCCGAATGAAGTATCGCATATTTACCCATACATTGATGATAAGACCATAAAAGTAGTTCAGAAAAATTTTGACTGGGATAACGATGGGATAATTCGCGTTGTTTCCGTTGCTAGAGCGGGTTTAGCTTGTAAAATATCTGGTGACGACGGATGGACAGAAAGTGAATTCGTTATACTAGACGAAGAAAAAAATACTTCTCTCGATTTTCAATTTATAAAACGAAAATCGCCTCCTGTAAAGAACAATAATGTTGTGATTTCGGTAAAGAACCAATATGGCGAACTTTTACCATTTTACACCATTCCTATTGGAGGAGTTCCTAAATATAAATATTCAATTGGTGTTAGAAAGAAATCAAACTAATAAATCATGGGTCTTGTAAAATTGAAAACGAATGTAATTCTTATACTGGTTTTTTGTGTCCAAAATCTTTTTGGGCAAATGTATCAGTTCAAAGAATATGGTATCGAGGAAGGATTAAGCCATCCGTTTGTGTATACGGTAAGTGAAGATAATAATGGTTTTATATGGATCGGAACAGGCGAAGGGCTTTGTAAATTCGACGGCTTTGGATTCAAGGTTAGTGAAGAAGATGATTCTTTAGCAAGCGGATTTGTTAGTTCAAGTTATTTAGACTCCAAGGGGATTTTATGGTTCGGACATTATTCTGGCCAGGTAACGTACTATGATGGAATTGAATTTAAATTATTGGATTTACCTGAAGATTTTAATAGTATAATTACAGAAATTGCGGAAGATGATCAAGGAACCGTATATATTGCATCACAAAATAGTGGTTTATTAAGAGTTGATAAAGATTTTGAGGTAGCCATATTTTCAGACGAATTTTCTGAAAATTTAATTTATTCAATATTTCCAGTCGGAGAATTCCAGTTTCTAATTGGAACAGGAGAAGGCTTAGCTCTTTATACGCTGAAACAAAATCAATTTATACAGGAATATTCTATTGAAGAGTTGGATTATATATCCGTTCAAACAATTAATAAAAGTCATGATCCAAATGCATTCTGGATTGGGACGGAAGATTCAGGATTCTTTTTATTAAAATCTAAGGGTGAAGACTTTAGTGCTTACGAAATTATTAATATGGGAGAAAAGTATGATCTAGCGTATGATAATGTAGAGTCTATACTTGAAGATACAGAGAATTTAGTTTGGATTAGCACATCCGGCAAGGGAGTTTTTAAGCTGATTCCAGAAAATGATGATGAGTTTAATTATTCAAAAGTTATTCATTATTCCACATTAAATGGTTTATCCGATAACTTTGTTAAAGCTGTTTTTCAGGATTGGGAAGGAAATTATTGGATTGCAACATACGGAAAAGGTTTAGCATTTCTTGTAGACGAAACTTTTACCATGCATTATAAGAATTTGGAGGAGTTTAATGGTAATATATTATCTATTGATGAAACATAATCTTATTTATGGCTTGGGGGAGAAGGTTTAATTGCTAAGATTAACAAACAAAGCAATGAGATAGGTCTTATCAATAGACAAAATGGATTACCTCAGGATAAAATTGTTGCTCTTTATATTGATAAAAAAGATAATCTTTTTATTGGAACTGAAGAAAATGGAATATACCAGATAAAAAGAAACTCCAATCAGGTAACGACTTATTATCAATCTAATAACTCACTGGGAAATAAAATTAATTCCTTAACAGGTAATGGTTCAAAGATGTTCGCCGGCACAGAAAATGGGGTGTTGGAGTTTGATTTTAATACGGGTGAACGAACCTTGCATAATACTTCTAAAGGCCTACCTCATAATAATATTAAGTTCATTTACATTGATTCAGACAATCATCAATGGGTAGCAACAAAAAGTCAGGGGATATTTTCTCTTGATAGTAACCTGAATTATTCTATTGAAAGTAATATTAACTTTGAATTTACCTCGATAACCGAAGATTCGGATGGAAATATATGGGCTGCTACTTATGGTGATGGAGTATTTAAATTCGAACAAGATAGTATAAAATATTTTACTACAGATCATGGATTAAAATCTAGGTTCTGTTATAGTATTATTGCTGATGATGAAGGTAAAGTATGGATTGGACACAAATTGGGAATGAGCAGTATTAACACGAATACTGGAGAAATTAAAGTGTATGGAACAGAAATCGGAATATCTGGCGATTGCAATTACAATGCTGTACTGAAGCAAAAGAATGGAGTAATTCTAACTGGAACTACCGATGGTTTGGTTATGTATGATCAATCAAAAGAGAGAAAAACTAAGTTAGCTCCTAAATTAAATATTTCGGAAGTATTGTTTTCCGACAAGCCTGTAAACTTTAAAAAGCCAATTCAATTACCTTATAAAGTTTATAAATTAAATATTTCATATGTTGGCTTAAGTTATAGTAATCCTGCAGGAGTTACGTATCAATATATGTTAGATGGTTATGATCTGGAATGGTCAAAAATAACTAATAGCCGCGAAGTTTATTATCCAAAAGTAGAAGATGGTAATTATACTTTTATCTTAAAAGCTTGTAATGCAGATGGTGATTGTGTGGATAAACCGCTCGAGTTTAAGATAATTATTAAACCTCCATTCTGGAAAACTTGGTGGTTTATTATTCTTGCAATACTGACCGTTGCGGCAAGTATTTATTTTTATATAAAATACAGAGAACGTAAGCAAAAAGCATTGCAGGAATATCTGGAAAACGAACTTACTTCAAGGACAAAAGAGGTAGTGGAACAAAAGGAGATGCTTGAAGTAAAAAATAGAGATATTACAGACAGTATTAATTACGCGCAAAGAATTCAGCAGAGCATTTTACCTTCGGTAACTACCATCAATGAAAATTTCACCGGCTCATTTGTGTATTATCAACCTAGAGATATTGTGAGTGGTGACTTTTATTGGTATGAACGTATCAATGATAACAAATTTTTAATTGTTTGTGCCGATTCAACTGGTCAT
>PKTC01000535.1 GCA_002869305.1 Marinilabiliales bacterium | reverse complement strand
GAATGACGGGGTTTACGTAAAGGAAAATATTCCTGGTAAAAGACCGGTACCTTACCCAGTTTTAAGAGAAGCAGACATTCTTTGGACAGAAAAGATATGGCAGATTATAGACTGTAGAGAAAAATTAAATCATCCATTTTATTATCCATTAGAGGATATGGATGATAGAAAAAGTTTAATAAGTCTTCTGATTTATGGAATCAACAATGAAGGTCTAACGGTATTTCATGATCATGAATTTAAGCAACTAGCAACAAGAGATGAGGTTTATCAGATGTTTGATGCTTTACCTGATACACAATATGTTCCAGATCCAAATACAGGAGAATTAGTGCAAACAGTGATTGAGGGAGAAATTAGATATGATCAGGTGTATCAATATGAAATAAAGGAACAATGGTATTTTGACAAACAGCATTCAACTATGAATGTAAGAATACTTGGAATTTGTCCGGTTCGTAGGTATTTAGATCTAGAAACAGGTCAAGAAAGAAAGCAACGTACATTTTGGGTATATTTTCCAGAAGTAAGACCATTGTTAGCCGGACAAGAGGTGTTTAATAGAAATAATGATGCTCAAAGAGTAAGTTTCGACGATATATTTTTCCAAAGAAGATTTAATAGCTATATTGTTAGAGAAACTAATGTTTATGATAATAGACAAGTAATGGCTTATATGCAGGGCTTGAACGTGCTGCACGAAGCAGAAAAGATTAAACAGGAGCTATTTGAGATGGAACACGACCTATGGGAGTTCTAAAAAAGATATATAAATAAAGAGAGCCGCGTTTAGCGGCTCTTTTTTTATAAGTATTTGTCTCCAAGTTTTAATTTAACATCGTTAACATATTGCTTAATCTCTTGTTCATCCTCTTTTTTACAAATTAGTAAAATGTCATCAGATTCCACCACAATCAGGTCTTTCAAGCCCTGAACCACAACTAATTTGTCTTTTGGCATATTTACAATGCAGTTTTTAATATCATATGCAAATACATTTTCTCCAAGAATCGAATTTTTATCTTGGTCTTTCTCTATGTTTTCATGTAAAGATCCCCAAGTCCCTAAGTCAGCCCAGCCAATATCACTGCAGTATACATACACATTATCTGCTTTTTCCATAATACCATAGTCAATGGAAATATTTTTACATTCAGAATATGTTTGCTCAATAAATTTAGATTCTTCTGGCGTGTTGTAATTATTAATTCCTTCCTTAAACAGAGAGTTTACCTCTGGTAAATGTGAGTCAAAAGCTTTCATTATTGATTTTAATGACCAAATAAAGATTCCTGCATTCCAAAAAAACTCACCACTTTCAAAAAATACTTTAGCTAATTCCTTATCGGGTTTTTCAGTGAATGTCTTTACTTTATGAATGTCCTTATCAACATCCTCGTTCTTGTCACCATTAACTTGTATATAACCATAGCCAGTTTCCGGTCTACTTGGTTTAATTCCAAGTGTAAGTAAAGCGTTTCTTTCTGATACAAAATCTAATACATTCTTTAAAACTCTAATGAATTCATCTTCCTTGAGTATTAGATGATCAGAAGGTGCCGTTATAATGTTTGCATTAGGATTTTTAGACAGTATATTATAGTTAGCATAAGCTATACAAGGAGCTGTATTTCTGCGCATAGGTTCAAGAAGAATCTGCTCATCTTTTAACTCTGGTAATTGTTCATTTATTGTTTCCTTATATATCGAACTAGTTACAATATATATATTTTCAATAGGACAGACAGATTTAAAACGATCGAAAGTCATTTGTAATAAGGTTCTCCCTGTTCCTAAAATATCCAAGAATTGTTTTGGCTTATTCATTCTACTAAGAGGCCAGAATCTACTTCCAACTCCACCAGCCATAATAACACAGTAGTTATTTTCCATTTCAAATTATATTAGAATTACAATAGTAATGCACTAATTTACGAAATGCAAAAAGAATAAAAAGAAATAAGAATAAAAAATATCATTCTAAACAAGTGTTTTTACGATCAGACTTAATATTTACTATATTTGTAGACTGAATAAGTTAATCTATGGGACTTTTTTATCATATAGGAAAATACTTTCTTTTACTTTTTAGAGTCTTTGCTAAGCCAGAGAAATTAAAAATATATTATAGGGAAACTATTAAAGAGATCGATAAGTTAGGGATTAATTCGATTGGAATTGTTGCAATAATTTCCATATTTATGGGAGCTGTTATTACAATTCAAACAGCATATAACACAGAAAATCCCATTTATCCAAAATATTTAATTGGTTTAACTGCTAGAGATACACTCCTCTTAGAATTTTCTTCAACAATTGTGGCTTTGATATTAGCCGGAAAGATTGGTTCAAACATAGCATCTGAAATTGGTACTATGAGAGTGACTGAGCAGATTGATGCTTTGGAAATTATGGGCGTTAATTCTGCCAGTTATTTAATACTTCCAAAGATTATTGCTTCAGTAATTTTTACTCCATTTTTATGCTTGATGAGCATGCTTATAGGAATATTTGGTGGATGGATAGCTGGTGTTTCCACGGGAGTGATGACAACACAGGATTATGTATATGGAATTCAGTATGCATTTATTCCTTATTATATAGTATATGCACTAATTAAAATAGCAATATTTGCTTTTTTAATAACTACCATTTCTGCTTATCATGGATATTATTCTTATGGAGGATCTTTGGAAGTTGGTAAATCAAGCACTAAGGCGGTGGTGCATAGTAGTATTTTTATACTATTGTTTAATGTAATTCTTACTCAATTATTACTTTCATGATAGAAGTACAAAATATTTCAAAATCATTTAACAATGTCCAGGTTTTAAAAGATATTAATGTACATTTCGAAAAAGGAAAAACAAACCTGATTATAGGACAAAGTGGTTCAGGTAAAACAGTTCTTTTAAAGTCTATTGTTGGTTTACATGATGTGGATGTTGGAAAGATATTTTTTGATGAAGTAATTTTTAATGAGCTCAATTTTAAAGATAAAAAGGATATGAGAAAGCAAATTGGCATGCTTTTTCAAGGAGGAGCGTTATTTGATTCTGCTACCGTAGAGGACAATGTAATTTATCCTTTGGACATGTTTACGGAAATGACAAAAGCAGAAAAAAGAGATAGGGCCAATGAATGCTTAAAAAGAGTAAATATAATTAATGCCAATACTTTATATCCAGCAGAAATAAGTGGAGGTATGCAAAAAAGAGTGGCAATAGCACGCGCAATAGCTCTTAATCCAAAATATTTATTTTGCGATGAGCCAAACTCAGGATTAGACCCTCAAACTGCAATATTAATTGATGATTTAATTAAAGAATTAACTATAGAATATAATATGACTACTATAGTTAATACACACGATATGAACTCAGTAATGGAGATTGGCGATAAGGTTGTTTTTATATATAAAGGTGAAAAATGGTGGGAAGGAACTAAACATGAAATATTTGAGACGGAGAACAATGAATTAAATAATTTTATTTTTGCTTCAAAGTTATCTCAAGAAATTAGAAAATTAAAAAATAAAACTTAACATAACTCATAAACCTTTTCAAGGCGCTTAATATCTAATATTTCAAAACTTTTACCTTCAATCTGTATAAGCTTATCTTTCCTGAACTCAGATAAAACTCGAATAACATTTTCTGTACTCATATCAATTAATTCGGCAATTTCCTTTCGACTTATAGGTAGGTTAAATTTATTGGAGTCGTAAATATGTTTTGCAAATAATAGCAGGATATAAGCGATTCTACCTCTAAGTTGTCGCGTGTTTATGTCGATTCTTGTTTTAATTACTGAATCAGAAACAGCACTTATCTTTTCAAAAAAATCAAAGGCAAAGCTTCCATTTGTTTTAATAAATTTTTTTATAATTTCTAGGTCAACAAAACAAACAATGGAATCTTCAATAGCATTAATTGAATAAATATGTTTGGTATTGGAAAAAACACTTAGCAATCCGATAAAATCTTTAGGCTTTGCTATGCTTATAATATGTTCACGATTATTAATCTCTGTTTTAAAGAGTTTTACTAAACCATTTTGAAGGTACATAAAGGAATTTATGTTATCTCCTTCAGCACAAATTTGTTCACCTTTTCTGTAAAATCTTTCAACTTTATTTTTATTAATTAGCTGTAATTCTTCTGATGATAATTTTTTAAATGCCCAGGATCGATAAATACAGTCTTTGCAATCGTTTATTTTATGAGGCAGTCCCATTTCTAACACTTTTTAAAAAGTGATATATATCATATATGATATATATCATAATATGTAGTTATATAAATATGTTAACTATTGTTATTTTTGTAACAGTAAATAATTAATAATTACATAAAAGTAATATAAAAAACATCTAAAATGAAAAAGATTCTAATATTGGGAGCTGGAACAGGCGGAACAATTATGGCTAACAAGCTAAGGAAATCACTGGATAGAGAAGAGTGGGATATAACCATTGTTGACAAGCATAAAACGCATTATTATCAGCCAGGTTTTTTATTTATACCTTTTGGTATATATAACAAGCAAGACGTGATTAAACCTAAAGCTAATTTTATTCCTGCAGGAGTTAATTTAATATATAGCGATATTGATAAAGTGGTTGCTGAAGAAAATAAAGTATTGTTAGAAGGAGGAAAAGTTTTAAATTATGATTTCTTAATTGTTGCTACAGGAACTCGAGTAGATCCAGACGAAACTCCTGGATTAAAAGGTGAGTTGTGGCATAAGGAAATCTTTGATTTTTATACTGTTGAAGGAGCTCTAGCCTTACAGGAATATTTTGAGACCTGGAAAGGTGGTAAATTGGTTATGAGTATTGCAGAATTACCATTTAAGTGTCCAGTTGCACCACTAGAATTCGTGTTTTTGGCTGACGAATATTTCACTAAAGTTGGTATTCGAGATAAAGTTGATATTACTTATGTAACACCATTACCAGGAGCATTTACAAAACCAAAGGCAACTAAAATGCTTGGCGCATTGCTTGAAGAAAAGAATATCAAGGTTATTCCTGATTTCTATTTAGAAAGTGTTGATAATAAAGAAAAGAAAATAAAATCTTACGATGGCCTGGAAATTCCTTTCGACGTATTAACTATTGTTCCTGTTAATAAAGGTGATGATATGGTTGAGCGAAGTGGAATGGGAGACGATTTGAATTTTATTCCAACTGATAAACACACCTTACGTTCAGAAAAATACGAAAATATATTTGTGTTGGGTGATGCATCGAATATTCCAACATCAAAAGCAGGATCAGTTGTTCATTTTGCGGCTGAGGTACTGTTTGATAATCTTTTATGTGCTATAAAAGGCCGTGAATTAAGAGCCAAATTCGATGGACATGCTAACTGTTATATCGAAACAGGATTTGGAAAAGGTTCATTAATAGATTTTAACTATGAAACAGAACCATTACCAGGAACATACCCTTTGCCAGGTATTGGCCCATTTGGATTGTTGCAAAACACTAAAATGAATCACTATGGAAAAGTGATATTCCGATGGATATACTGGCATATGTTATTAAAAGGAAAGGAACTTCCTGTTGAGAATCATATGTCTATGGCAGGTAAGAAAAAATCATAATTCAAAAGAATTAAAAAATGGAAGCTAAAACAGATAATGTTCAGCAACAAATTAATGAAATCAATCAAAAGCTTGATCTATTGCTTGGTTATATGTCAGAGCAAAGATTAAAAAGCGAAACGATTGAAGATCTTGTTTCTGACGTCTCAATTATAAGCAAGGATGCCTTCTCAAGCGTAGTATACGAACTTGATAAACAAGGCATGGAGCTCAATGTTGATGATATTAAAACACTTGCGTACAAACTTGTAAGAAACGTAAATAATTTCTCACAAGTAATGGATATGTTCGAAAGTGTGACCGATTTATTAAAAGATGCAGGACCAATTGTAAATGAAGTTGGTATTGATTTCACTAATAAACTCCACGAATTTGAGCAAAAAGGATATTTTGAATTCTTTAAAGAGATAAGTAATATTATGGATAACATTATTTCGAGTTACCCTCCTGAAGATGTAAGATCCTTAGCAGATAATATTGTAACTATATTAGATACGGTTAAAAATCTAACGCAACCGGATATGTTACATGCAATTAACAATGCGGTAAGCATATTTAAAAACCTTGACACTGAAAATATTAAGGAATATTCACTATGGAATGTCTTCCGCGAAATGAATACACCTGAAATGAAACGTGGTTTAGGATTTATTATGACATTCTTAAAGAATTTATCACAAGAAACAATTTCAAACAAATAATAATTAACTAATAAAACAAATAATAATTATGGCACAAAAAACAATTGCTGGTGTAAACCTAGAAGTAACAGAAGATGGATATTTAGAGAACCCATCTTTATGGACAGAAGAAATTGCAAAAGAAATTGCAAAAGAGGAAGGTATTGAGCTTACTGAAAAACATTTTGAGGTAATCAAATTTATTCGTGAAAATGCTGAAGCAGGACTGACTATCCGTAAAGTGGGTAAGTCAGGCATAGTTGATATTAAAGGTTTTTATGATTTATTTCCGGGTGGACCATTAAAAATTTCAACAAAGATTGCTGGTATAAAAAAACCTGCAAGCTGCGTTTAATTAAGAGAGATTATAATTATGACTGAGAAAAAAGATACTCAAGTAAAAAAAGTTGCTATTATATGCGCTAAAGCTTCTCTGGAAGATGTATATGCAGCACTTGTTATGGCTAATGGAGCTGTAATGGAAGGTATGGAAGCAAAGGTTTTCTTTACTTTCTTCGGACTAGATGCCATTACAAAGAAGCAAATGAACAAACTACATACTGCAACCCTGGGGAATCCAGGAATGCGAATGCCTGGTGGACTTCCATTTCCCTCATTATTAGGAACAATTCCTGGAGTTGAAGCAGGTGTTTCTGCAATGATGCGTAGTCAAATGGAAAAATTGGACATTCCTCCAGTAGACGAATTTTTAGATATGATAACAGCAGGTGGTGGTGAAATTTATGCCTGTAAACTAGCTGTTGATATGTTTAAATTAAAGAAAGAAGATTTAAGTGATCATGTTATTGATATTATTACCATTGGTGATTTCTATGCAATGGCTGGTGGTGAAGGATCACAAGTAATCTTTACTTAAAATAAGACATTATTTAATAAAGAATAGGTTCGTTTTAGCGAACCTATTTTTTTATACCGGATTTTTCCAGTTCTTTAATGAACGTATTTTTATCCTCAATATTTGAATTTATTAAGTTATTGTACCAAAACTCAGCTTTTTCTTGATTCTCTAATTCAAAGTAAATTAAGGTAAGATAATAAAATGAAAGTCCATAAATATGCGAATCCAGGGTAATTTCTTTGGCAGTAACTTTTTCAAAGTAAGGGATGGCTTCTGTTTTCTTGTCTTCTTGATATAACTCAAACCCTTTCTCAAAAGCTCTTATTTTTTCATTATGTTCGTTGTCTAAGATAATTCCATAGAAGGAGAAACATGCATTATTGCAACTTTCAATAAAATCTATAAATTTAATTTGATCTGAAATAGGCGGGAAGTATAGTTTAAACTCTAAAGATTGACCAGAATATGCAAACTCAAACTGATCGGGACATGTAGGTATATTTTCTGATTTGATTAGTTCGTAATTCTCTATTCCCTTCGAATTTTTAATATAAATATTTTTGTCAGCACAAAACCAACCACCTTCAGTTCTTTTATTTGTTACTTTTAATGATATTATAGTTTCATTTGTACGAACTTCTATTTGGGTAATTTCGAGTTCAGGATGGCTTTGCTTTGCAGCAATTGGGTTATTATATATTTGTGCTTTTAGATTGCCGTACTGGATAAAACCCAAGATTAAAATGAATACAAATTGTTTCATAAATTAAGAATTAAAAATGCCCTTCAATATACTCGAAGGGCATATAAATAGCAAATATTATTTAATTATTCAGATTTTTTACCCCACAAACTAAAGTCAAGGCTAAATGCAATGAATAAATTGTCCTTATCATAAGATTCAGTTGTTTGGAATGAATTTCCTAACTGATCAGTTGCCGTATAAACTTTTCGCAAATCGTTATAAACTGTATATCCAAACCCAATGTTTGCATCAATATTTGGTGTAACAGCGTATTTTCCTCCCAAACCAATTGAATTGGAGTGGTTACTATAACTGAGGTCGGTTTGATAATCTTCTGAAACACCAGTTTGGGTAAATAAATATCCTAAACTTAATGCTAATTTATCAGTGGCCTGATACTCAAAACCCAATGCTATTTCGTTAAGGTTTCTATTGATAACCTCATCGTTATCAACATGAACACCGTTTACTTTTCTACCGTAATCTGCGTTTTTATCAAAATAAGTATGATAACCGGCAGCAATATTAAATTTATCATTTAGTTTATAATCTACACCAATAGTGAACATAGCCGGCATATCTGCTCTGTTTTTTTGACCGTCTGGGAACATTCCGGTAGCTACATCATTAACAGGGTCATAATCAATAATGAAATCTGTTGTTGTATTGTTTTCTAACTCTATTTCAGTTTTAAATTCATATTTTATACCAATGTTTAAATTTTCCATTGGTGTAATATGTGCACCTATAATAGGAGTAAAACCAGAACCTGTTTGTTCAACTTCAACATCTTCTTGATCTGCTAATACATAGGCAGCTCTTCGTGCACCATTGTAACTTTGATTTACTCCACCATAACCTTGTTCGATTGTAACAAGTGCAGGATCTATACCAACCAAAGATAAACCTCCGGCAAGCTGAGCATAAGTTGCAGCATCAATAACAGAAAACGCTAATGCTTGATCTAGAGTGTATGCTCCAGCTCCACCTGTTACTAGTGCTCCAAGTCCATCATTTAATGGTTGAAGGCTCGCTGCTGTTCCTGCAAAAAAATCTGAAGCTGCCATTTCTGATCCAGCATAGGTTATGTTAACATCTGTAAGATGTCCAGCATAAGTGTTTTTAGCAGTTATATAACGTCCACCAACATATATAGAGAACATATCGTTTATCTCATAAGATGCTCCTAGTTGATAACCCCAATATACAGAAGTTCCTTCAAAATATGCATCTAAACTGTATGCTGTAACTGGTTGTCCTTGAGCTGCTAATGAAGGAACTAAATCGGAAACAGGAACTTCAAATGAAGGTAAACCATCATCAAAAGTAGCTCCACCACCACCACCAATTGGGCTCCAAGCAAAAGAAAATACAAATTTGCCAGTTTTATATGCAGCATAAACACTTGGGAATATTGGAACACTTATTTTTCCTTCAAAATCCTTGGGTGCACCATTTAAATGCATATAATCAGATGTAACAACTTTGTTCTGTGATATGTACTGGTAATTTAATGACAAATAGAATCCATCGTCAAGTTTGGTTAAACCTGCAGGATTAAAAAATACCGCGTCAATATCAGTTGAAGCATCTCTTGCAAACATTCTAATATAGGAGGCACTTTGGTTTTGATTGGTTACAATACCTCCTGAGTAAGAGAAAAAAGGTAGGCTTAGTAATCCTACTAACAGTAATGTTATTCTTTTCATAGTGAGTTATTTTTGATTACAGGATTAAAGATAGATTTTCTAATAAAAAAAAAGAAGAAAATTCGACCAAAGTTTAAACAATTAAAGACCAAACAATCTATAAATCAGTTAATATGTTAGTATATAAGTATTTATAAATATAAATAAAATGAGAGGTAATGTAAAAAAAATAGACCGCATTGTTTTAGCGGTCGAAAAAATAGGGTTATCTATCTATTTATATGTTTTAAGCTTTTTAAAATACAGATTTTAATAATGGAGTATCTTTCATTTTTGATTTTTGACGACAACCAAATGCTACATTTAATCCAAAGCGAAAATTAAATGAAGTTGTTTTATGACCCCATAAAGCTGCAGATATATTGTCTGAAACCAGATAAATTTGCAGAGGAGCACCCCCCAGTACCAGCCCAAAACCAATATTATTATATGATCCATTCATAATAGAATAACTAACGCTCGCCATTAAGCCATTAAATGCTTTTGCATTTGCAGAGAATGTATATGCTTGAGCTAAGTTACTATTTCTGATATACGAGCGAGATAAAAATCCAACATTAAATTTCTTTGAAACTTCATAATTCGCACCAATATATATTTTTGCTCCTAAGTAAGTTCTATATGAACTTGAAGAATTAGTAGCTTTAAAACTATTCTCTAATGAGTCAAGCAAATCATCAAACTGATCCGTATTTGAATCAGAATTTCCAATCTCATCACTAACATCTATACCTTTAAATGCATATTCACCTTGAACAGTTAAAGTGGTTACTTCATCCGTATTCCAATTAATATAACCAAAGTCAATTATACTTGCTGATAAAGAAAGCTTATCAATGGGTTTGTAATAAATTCCTGCATCAATTGCTAATCCCATATTTTTATGCTCAAGAGCCCAGTCAATTAGAGAATCTGTCTCTGAATTATCTATATAAGAAGGAATTTCAAAGCTTTCAAAGTAACCATCAATATCCGTTGAAGGAATTAATGGTGATGAAGTATTAACCTTTAAGTCAGCATTTACATATATTGAATCTCTGCTTGTGTATAAATTTAATTCGTTTACATCATAATCTGATGAGATATTTGTATGCCCAAAAAGCACTTTTGCTTTTACTCCAACAGATAAATTACTGTTTATTTCTTTAGAAACTAATAAACCATATTCACGGTAAAAAGTAGAATTAATACCTAAATAACTTAAATCAGCACTCTGATTAATAAAACCCTGATTTCCTTCTAATGCAAGCACTAACAAATCCTTAGGATAATTTATTGTAGTAGTAATTTTTTCAGAAAGATTAAATGCAAAATACCATGTGTTTACTCTAAAACCAAAGGAAAGAAGATTAGTTCTAAAATCTTCATAGAAATAATTGTTTTTATCAAGTTTTGAGAGAAAATCAGCTTTATTAAAATCAGCGTCGGGATGTAAAAACGTAATTAACGAATCATTATTTGGATTTTTCATTATTATATCAGAAAGAGCCAATTGATTATTTCCTTGTCTAATCTGAAAAGAAGAAACTACAGGAAGTCCAAAATGAAAATTACACCTTGGTTGAATGGCTGGATTCATTAATGTAGATTGAGGCACATCATTCATATAGTAGAATGTTTGAGGTGCTTGTGCGAAAGCAGATACTGAAACAAGAATGGCCAATAATGTAAAAAGAGTTTTTAATTTAATAACATTCATGGGTTAAAGTTTTAGAAATCATTAGTATTTGCTTTCACATCTATACTCACACTTAAATTAAAATCTACTAGATAATCAGTATAGAATTTAACCGAAACCAGATCTCCATTGGAGTCAGAAGGGGTCTTTAATCCAGCACGTATAATTCCGTATCTTACCGTGTTTAAAGCGGTTATTTCATCTCCAGTAAATTCAACTAAAGATGTTTTAGTTCCTGGACTTAAAACATCGCCTGTAGTTTCGTCAATAGTTGCTGAGCCAATAACTGGTTGAGAGTTTAATGAGAATAAGGAATCAACGTGATTGTATAATGAATCTACAAAATATACCTGGAAATCAATTTCAAGAGGCATCCCATTATACACTTCGAGCATAATGTTTATGCGCTCTATAAAATTCGCATCGTCGTCAATATCAACTAAATCAAGATCTATTATTTCTTCAAGCGCAAAACTATCAGCCTGAAACCACAAAGGTAAAACAAACTCAAAATCGATATCAATTTGACTATCGTCGGAAACAAAGTTATATGGTCCTGATTCTCCTTCTGGGTTTGAATTTGCAGATAATGCGTATTCAATACTTGATGGTAAGAATGCCAGAAAATCTGATACATTTGAATTCTGACTATTTATCGATATTGTAGTATCCTTATATATATCATTGTTTATGTAGTCCGCAATAGAAGGAAATGCGTAGCCAAACGTATCTATTGTTGAGTCAAAGGTCAAAAGAGTTGAATCTGTATCTCCCTTAAATCCAACGAATCTGGATATACTAACGGCAGCAGGAACCCCATAAGAATTAGTGATATTGAAATTTATTTGTGGATTTTCAAAACGAATATATCCATCTAGAGAATTTTGAAAAAATCCTAGATCAAGATCTCCTGATTGAGTAATTAGTTCATAATCTCCTATATATCCAAAAATTGCATCAAAATCCATGTTATCAATGGTTGCATTTATTTCTATTTCTTCACCGGCATTAATTGCAGCACCGGAGTTTATTAACTGAACAGTAAAATCCATGGTAAGAAACATGGAATCTGAACCAACAGAATCTTCCAGATATATTGTGTAACCATCTAAATTGGCTGATCTATCTGCTGTAAACCCTCCGCTTGCATCATCAACCACAATGGTATCAACGAAAGGTACATTGTTGAGTTTTATATTGGAACTTGATATAATAATATTTCCAGTGTGCAGGAATTGAGAAGAAATATTAAAGTTTAAAGTACCTGCATCAAGTATCATACTATCTAATTTTTCTCCTTGAGAAAATGAAAAAGGGAAATCTTCTGATCTTTGAAGTACTAGTGTATCACCTATATTCCAGCCAGGAAATCCTGGTAATAAGGTAAAGTCAGATTCTATAAAGTATTGAATAAAATCTGTTGAGGGAATATTTAATAAATCATCAGCGATATATGAAAAAAGAGAATCTTGGTAAGTAATCAGCAATAATCCATCGGGCTCACTACTAATAAAACTGGTACTATCAAATTCGCTAATCAAATCTTCAAGATTAAGAGAACCATATGCAATCGGACTAAGAATGCCCAGCTCCACTTCCATCTCATCA
The DNA here is from genome assembly GCA_002869305.1 of Marinilabiliales bacterium. Classification (GTDB taxonomy): domain Bacteria; phylum Bacteroidota; class Bacteroidia; order Bacteroidales; family UBA12077; genus UBA12077. Next base: position 14,595 of record PKTC01000535.1, on the reverse strand, counting down.
TCGAGTTTATCAAAATTATATTCGTCCTGCATACATTGGTAGGACATAAATATAACAACGATAAAAAATATCATTTTCAGTATTCCTGACAGCTTTATCTTATTCATAATCATGAAATTTTATAAGTACCTAATTTACGGAATAATTGTATAAAAAGTTATACCTATTACCAACTATTAAATTAAATTGATTTCTAGAACTCTCTAAATAACCAATGGTAAAGGGTGTATTCCCATTTAACGGAAATCCATTATATACGCTTCCATTACTGTTAAACAAATATATTTCATTACTTGTTCTCGAAACAACTCCCAATTTGCGATCATCATAAGAAAAGTAATAATATACGGGCGAAGATTCAATTTTTTCATCAAATTTATAATCGAACAATTCAGAACCATTTTCCCTATGAACTGCTAACTTTTTATTATCAAGAAATATGTAATCATTATAACCATCGGCATCAATATCTTGTAAATCAAAAAAATGATTAGATGAGTACTTGCCAATTTGTTTTGATTCAACAGAACCATCAAGATAAATCATGCGCACCAAGCTGGAAGTGTCTGTTGTTACAAATCGTGGTTTCGATGATGAATTTTCAACGTCTAATTTGAAACTATTATTACTAGATTTTGAAAAATGTGATTTTAAATGGATTCTTTCATCTCCACGTCTATTTAAAATATAAATTCTCGACTTATCAGCAAAAATCAAATAATCGTTGGTTTTTATTCTAAAATATTGAATTGGCGTTGTAACATAATTATCTGTTTGACCAAATTCCCAACCATTTACTAAATTACCTTCAATATTATACAAGTATACATTTTTGTTTTTACAAGGAATAAAAATTCTATAGTCGAGTGTGTTGTCATAATCGAACATAGCCATTCCAGCGGTCGCGGGTGAACGAAGTTTTACAGGATAACGTTCGACGTAATTTCCATTTCTGTCCAATAGATGTATCTTGTTTTCAGTACTAAACAAGAGTTGAAGTTTTCCGTTTTTGTAAAAATCTACCTGATAAATCTCACTATTAATTTTTTCATTGAGCTGTAATTTCCAAAGTATTCGCCCAACTTTATTTATTAGATATATCTTATTATTTAGGTCCTGTATAAAAATCTCATTTTCTTGAGTATAGTGATTCGTGACCAAAACAGGTTTAAAATTTATAGTTGTATCTAAGTGACTTTCCCAAACAGTAACCGCGTCTTCTTTAATTTCAGGAATATACTGCAAATACAAGTTATTATAGATCAGATCATTGTTTTGTTGAAACTGAACTGCAAGGGCCTGAAATTTTTTAAACAGCTCATTGTTTTGATTAAGTCCCTTTTTAAGATTTGGATTTAGAAATTCAGAAATGTATTGCGGTGATCGGAACATATTAGTATAAAAATAGAAATTAGATCTTGATGATAAATAGTTGGTGAACTGCTCGAATTTCATGTCGTTTTTTAAAGTCTTATTCAAAACATTTGAATGAATAAACTTTGAAATAGAATTTTTAGAACTACCGATAATTATAAAATTTCCTATGAATGTAGCATACTGATTTTTAAATTCAGGGAATACATTACCAAAAAAGGTTCTAAAAACAGAACCAAAAGGCAACTGGTAAGCCAGGTAACTGGTCTCTTTATCAATTCTTATGGAACTTGTTAAACGGGATTTATTAATATTATTTGTACGTGCAATTTTTGTAATAATATCATCTAAAGCTTCTTCTGCTATGCTTTTTCCATTGGTTCTAAGGATAATATATGTATTTTCAATAGTATCGTTGTTTGGTTCATCCGTAACAACAATACCAAGCTCTTCGTCAAGATGATCCATAAAAAATTGTTCAAGGTTTATAGCATATTTATTTTTGAACTGATCAAGGTGCAACTGATATCCATTTATTTTACCTTGCTTTTCTAAATAGCTTTTATAATCGCGAAGATATGCACTGGTATTACTTATTCCCAGTGACAAAAAGAGTGAAGTGTTCGAAGGTAAAATTTCATTCATCTCATGATCAATTGGTTCTTGATTCATGAAAATATTTAAATAATTATTTAAAGAATCACTACTATAAGTAAATCCATTTAGTAATACAGCATCATCTTTGAGGTTAATGTCCAGTTCGGCCCAATTTCCAAAATTTGAAAATGTTGAAATAAGACTTTTTTGTTCATTATTTAAGGTAAATGAAACAATTTCATTTAAATTGCTTAGGTTTAGATATATATTGGCATCCACATTTTTACCGGCGGTTTTTCGAACAATGTTAAAGCCTTTGTCACTGTATATGGATCGTTCAGAATCAACTTGTCTAATAGCGTTTTCTAGCAATATTGATGATGGACTATAAATTAAAACTCCTTTGAAAAAAGAAAAGTTTAATTCTTTGTCTTCAATTTGTATAGTATATATTTTCTCGTTATTATAATCTCTTTTAGTAACAGATTTCCCTGAGCTTATAAGGTTTGTAATTGTTTCAAGAATGAATTTTTTATCTCGGGTGTTATGTAATTTAACATATACCAAAAATCCTATATCTTCTTTGCCAATTTTATGCGCCGATAAAACTACTCCGTTATCTTTAGTTAAATTATCTATTATTTGATTATTCATTGAAAGCTTGGTGACAAAATCTAAATTTTCGTCGAATTTTTTAATGGCAGAAAACAATTTTAGTTCTTCCCAGATTTTGTTTTCTTTTCTTAAGATTTGTATTTTTTCTATAAAATCGTTGCTTTCAATAATAAATGCAGCATCGGTAGGAATCATTTTGTATGCGCTAAATTCAGGGATCTGTTGTTTTTTAATGTATTGGTAACCAAAAAAAACAGAGAGTGTAACAGTAAGTGCTGCTATTCCAAATAAGAGTTTTTTAAGCATAAGATTTTAAACTGTATAGGTTTTTACCAAAAGTATTAAATTATATAAATTAAACCAAGATTGCCGACACTAATCAAATGGTAGATTTACAAGCAAAAAAAGTATTAATTTTGACCCCCATGAAAAAAATATTAATAGTCTTTATTTGTGTTTTTATTTTTGGCAATTTATATAGCCAAACACTTCTTTTTAAAGATGCAGAAACGAATGAACTGGTTGCGGATGTAGCTGTATTCAATCAGGATAAAACAAAATCGACACTTTCAAATTCCAATGGAGAAGTTAATTTAAGTATATTTTTATCAGATGAGCTAATATCAATTCAACATCCTACATACAAGCAGGTGGTATTTAAAAAATCAGAATTAAATACCTATATTATTCATTTGGTAAAAGAGGTTTTTGAAATAGAAGAGTTTGTCATATCTGCCTATAGATGGGAGCAAAACAAAAATGAGATTCCCAATAAGATTACTCGATTAACGCAAAAAGAAATAAAGTTTAGTAATCCACAAACAGCTGCTGATCTTTTAGCTAAATCAAATGAAGTATTCGTTCAAAAGAGTCAGCTCGGAGGTGGTAGTCCTATGATTCGTGGATTTGCAACCAATACAGTCTTATTGGTTGTGGATGGTGTGAGGATGAACAATGCCATTTTTCGTGAGGGTAACCTACAAAATGTAATTTCCCTAGATGCAAATGCCATTGAGAGTAGTGAAGTAGTTTTTGGGCCGGGTTCTGTAACTTATGGAAGCGATGCCCTTGGTGGAGTAATGGATTTCCATACGCTAAAACCGAAACTTTCTACGAGCGAAGATTTAGATTTTTCAGCAAATGCTTTAGTAAGGTACTCATCAGCAAATTTTGAAAAAACGGCTCATGTCGATTTCAATTTGGGAATAGCTAGGTGGGCTGCACTAACAAGCATCAGTTTTAGTGATTTTGATGATTTAAAAATGGGAAGTAAAAATAATGATGAATATCAAAGATTAGAATATGTAGAACAAGTCAATGGAGTTGATTCTGTTTTGGGCAATAGTGATCCCAACGTTCAGATTCAGTCTGGATACAATCAGATTAATCTGATGCAAAAATTAAGATTTCGGCCTGACAAAGACCTTGATATTGTATATTCTTTCCATTATTCAAGACTCTCTGATGTTCCCCGTTACGATCGATTGATTAGGTATAAAAATGGCACCCTTGATTTTGGAGATTGGTACTATGGGCCACAAAAATGGATGATGCATAGTTTAAATGCTGTTTACTCAAAATCAAACAATTTATTTGATGATTTAAGATTGACGATGGCATACCAGGATTATGAAGAAAGTCGCTATGACAGAAAATTTAGAAGTGAAGAATTAACAGAAGCTTTTGAAAAAGTAAATGCTTATTCTTTAAATCTAGATTTCGACAAGGAATTAAAAAGAGAGAATAATTTATTTTATGGAATTGAGGGAGTTTATAATTCAGTAAATTCTACTGCATATATTAAAAATATTAATACTGAAGATAAATTTAAAACTCAAAGCAGATATCCAGATGGCAAAAATGACTATACAATATTAGCCGCTTATATAAGCTACAAAGAAAATTTTGGACAGAATATTACAACTATAGCAGGTGTAAGGGCCAATTATGTTAGCATGCAATCAACCCTGAAGGATACAGCTTTTTTTGATTTTCCATTTAGTGAAATCTCAGTGAATAATAGTGCTGTAAATGGATCGTTAGGCTTGGTTTACAGACCAAATAAAAACTGGCAGTTTAACTTGAATTTGTCATCAGGTTTTCATGCTCCTAATATTGATGATATGGCTAAGATTTTTGATCCTGAACCGGGAACTATTATTGTTCCAAACGAAAACCTAAAGCCAGAATATGCTTACAACATTGATTTAGGTATTCAAAAAGAGTTTTGGGATATCGTGAATTTGAATATTACAGGATATTACACATATTTAACAAATGCATTTGTTCGAAGAGATTATACATTTAATGGTCAGGATTCAATCTCATATAAGGGAGAATTAAGCAAAGTTATGGCTATTGTAAATGCAGATGAGGCAGTCATTTACGGCTTAAGCACATCACTAAACATTGAATTTACGTATAATATTTAATTAGAATCCATTATTAATTATACTCATGGTGAAGATCAGGATGGAATCACCTTACGTCATGCTGCTCCTTTATTTGGCAATACGAGCATAAAATACTCAAAAGACAAGATTAGCGCATCATTATTTGCAAATTATAACGGTGAAATTAAGTATGAAGATCTTGCTCCAAGTGAACAAGGTAAACCTTACTTATATGCAACTGATAAAAATGGGAATCCTTATTCACCCTCATGGTGGACTTTGAATTTTTTGGCATCATATACATTTAAAGACTGGGCTACAATGAATATAGGTCTAGAAAATATTTTAGATAATCGCTATAAGCCATACTCCTCTGGAATTGCTGCTCCGGGAAGAAATTTGATTGTTAGTTTAAATTTGAAATTATAGAAATTAAGTTTTATCGTAGCATTTTGGTTCGAAGATTGTAAAGAAATGTATTAATTTGGTATTTTTAGATTTGATTCATTATTTAAAGTGAAAAAAATGAAAGTCTTTTCAGTATTAATAATTTTAATATCATTCAATCTTAGGCTTTTTGCTCAGGAAAATGAAACTAAGTTAATTGATGAGGATAAGAAAAAGTTTGAGGAAAATGTTTTCAATAAAGAGTTTAATGAAGGCCATGAAGATACAGTAGATGCTGTAAGAAAACTATACGACAAGATTCCTGATAAATTGCCAGATTGGGTATTTAATCCAATTAATAACGGCGATGAAATTTATATGGTTGGCTTTTCTGATCCTAATATGACAAGAGAATTAGCTTACCAACAAGCTATATTAAGAGCTAAAGCTATATATGCCTTATTAAACCTATCAAAAGTTAGTAACATAACAGATGATTATACAAATTTGAAAGAATCCGGTAAATACTCACTATACACGACGAAATTCCAAGATTTTTCTTTATCTAAAGCACAACTTGCGTACAATGAGTCTTCTGTTACCATTGTTGATACATTTTTTACAAAATACGATGAAGGAATTGTTCTAATTGAATTTGATTATTCGCAGAATGATTCCTCAAATCTTGATACATTAACCATTAAAGGGGAGCATTTGCAAGTTTTTATCGAAAAAAATTTTCAAAAAGAAAGGATCGAATTCTTTAATTTTTTTACTCAGGATAATTTATATAATGATTCTGTTGATTATATTACTCAGTATAATTACAAAATTGTTAATAGAGGGTACGATATAAATTCGCTTCTGGGTGATTCCATTATTGAGTTTAAGGAAAGAACCTATAATTATAGAACAGATATTGATTTTAGTGCAGATAGCACTGATCTTGGCATAAAAACCTACAGATTAAACAGAGGATTATGGAATGCCTACATTTCTGGAGTTTTAAGTAACATTACTGTGCTTTCAAAGCAATTAGCGAGCCAGGTAAAAAATTCCAATGATTTCTACACGCTGAAGCACGAAGGTTTAATCAGAACTGTAGCAAGAAACAAAGTGTCTTTTGGCTTTAATGATTTTAAAATGTACGAAAATCAACTTTATATCGATCTTAATGGAATAATCATTCAATAGCTTTTATATTTGTATTGTAAAGCGAATTTTGATATGTTTCGGAGAATATATCCCATCTTAATGTTGATGATCATGCTCTTATTTGGGCATGTTTCATGGTCTCAAAATGATAGCACGGTTTATGCAAAATACAAGCTGATTAAACCAACATCTAATTCTGTTCCTAATTATTCTGGTGATTTACAAACCCAAACAGCTCTATTAAACACGAACAGACCCATTAGAGTTCAGGTGCTTGGTCAAGAAGCTTTGCCCATAAAAGATGTACACATTAAATTCGAAATAGTCTCAACTCCTAAGAAAGGAGAGGATTTCAGAATAATAGATACTTTGGTTAATACAGACTATAATGGAATAGCCGAAACAAACTTAAAGTTGGGTTCTGAAGAAGGAATGTATGAGATTTCTGCGCAGTTAGTTGATTATCCTCAATCAAATTTTTTAATCTATAAGATATTTGCTCGTAAAACAAATTGGGTATTTCTATTAGTAGCTGGTTTAATAGGAGGTTTGGGCTTATTTCTTTTAGGTATGACCATGATGAGTGATGGGATGCAAAATGCAGCTGGTGATAAAATGCGTACAATCTTAAGCCAGATCACTCATAATAGAATTATCGCTGTTGGTGTTGGAACTTTTGTAACCATGGTTATCCAGAGTAGCAGTGCAACAACCGTAATGTTGGTAAGTTTTGTTCATTCAAAACTAATGAAATTTAGGCAGTCCATAGGCGTTATTTTAGGTGCAGGTATTGGAACTACTATTACGGCACAGTTAATCGCTTTTAAGCTTACTGATTATTCATTATTTCTTATTGGTATAGGGTTTATATTAAATTCATTTACAAAGTCAAGAAACCTTAGGAATATTGGAAAAACAATCTTAGGCTTTGGTATTCTGTTCTTCGGGATGCATATTATGTCTGATTCTATGTTTCCATTGCGATCTTTTTCTCCTTTCATAGATTTTATTGTGAAACTTGAAAATCCTTTCCTTGGAATTCTGGTTGGTGCCATTTTCACCGCATTAATTCAGAGCAGTAGTGCTTTTATTGGAATAATGATCATATTGGCTACTCAGGGATTATTAACTATAGAAGCATCGATACCTTTGTTATTTGGTGCAAATATAGGCACTGCAATTACGGCTATTTTGGCTGGCATAAAAACAGATCGAGAAGCAAAACAAGTGGCATTAGCGCATACATTGATTAAAGTCATTGTAGTGCTGATTTTCTTATTCTGGATTCCACAATTTGTTGAAATTGTAAAATTAGTATCACCGAAAAGTTCTTTTTCCGAGGGGAATTTTAATTCCCTGGCCGAAACTGTACCAAGACAAATTGCCAATGCACATACAGTATTTAATATTGTTTTAACATGCTTAATTCTCCCATTTATAAACTTGTTTGGTAAAATGGTTGAGAAAATACTTCCGCTAAAACAAATAACCGAACCTGTGCTAAAAACAGTTTATCTGGATTATGGAATGGTAAAAAACTCATCGTTGGCATTGAGTCTGGCAAAAAAGGAAACACTCAGGATGGGAAGATTGGTGCAAAATATGACTGGTGATATAATTATTCCGTATCTGGTAAAAAAGATAGAAATAATTGATGATATTAGGCAAAACGAAGAAGAAGTAAATTTTTTACGTGACCAAATTAACGATTACATCTTAAAAGTTACACGGGAGAATTTAAACGAAGAAAGAGTTAATGAGTCTTTTCAGCTCCTATATACGGTTAAGGAATTTGAGCAGATTGCGGATTTAGTAGCCACAAATATGATTCCGAAAGCTATGTTCTGGAGCTCTTCTAATTTTGAATTTTCCAAGGAAGGAAAAAAGGAATTGATTGATTATCATACACGCACTCAAAAACAATTAAGCAGAGCACTGGAAGTATTCGAGAATGTAAATCTCGAGAAAGCCAAAGCAATGAAAGTTAAATACAAGCAGTATAGAAATTTAGAAATAGAATTTGAAAAGCAGCATTTTGAAAGGTTGCGAGAAGAAATAATGGAAACGGTTACAAGCAGTAAAACCCATGTTGAATTAATGACTTTTTTACGTGCTATCAATGGACACGCTACAAACATTGCAAGGATTCTATTAAAATGGTCGAATAAATCGTAAAAATTATGAGCTCCTATCAAATTATTGAAGTAACTAACGACAAAACAAGAAAACGATTTATTGAATTTCCTGTGGAATTGTACAAGAATGAAAAAAATTGGATTCGGCCGCTGGATCAGGATGTGGAAAGTGTTTTTGACCTAAAGAAAAATAAGTTTTTTAGAAACGGTGAGGCTATTCGTTGGATTTTAATTGATACTAGCAATGCTATTGTTGGGAGAGTTGCAGCGTTTTATGATAAAAAAACTGCAGCAAAAAATGACCAACCCACAGGTGGAATCGGATTTTTTGATTGCATTAATAATCAAGAAGCTGCAAATGTTTTATTTGATAGCTCAAAAGAATGGTTGAAAAATAAGGGAATGGAAGCGATGGATGGCCCAATTAATTTTGGTGATCGTGATCGCTGGTGGGGTTGTTTAATAGATGGATTTGATTATCCACCAAATTATTGTATGCCATATAATTTTTCATACTATAATGATCTTTTTGAAACCTACGGATTTAAAAACTATTTTAATCAATATACCTATTACCGACCAGTAAACGCAGAAGGTTTGAGCGATGTTATTAAGGAAAAAGCAGTGCGTTTACAAAAAAATCCTAAATATCATTTCGAACACCTTAACAAGAAAGAATTGGATCGGTTTACGGAGGATTTTCGTACTGTATATAATAAAGCATGGGCAAAAACACCGGGCGTTGCTGAAATGTCTAAAGTGCATGCAAAAGGATTAATGAAAAGTCTCAAACCTATTCTAGATGAAAGAATTATGTGGTTTGCATATTACGAAAAAGAACCTATTGCTTTTTTTCTGCAGGTACCTGAAATAAATAAAATCATTCGACACTTAAACGGAAAAATTAACCTTCTGGGAAAACTGAAATTCATGTATTTTAAAATGAGAAATATATGTGATACTGCTTTGGGATTAATATTTGGAGTTGTCCCTGAATATCAGGCCAAAGGAATAGAAGGAGGTTTGGTTATGGCTTTTGCAAAGGTAGCATTGAAAAAAGGATTTCCATATAAACGGTTGGAATTTAACTGGATTGGTGATTTTAATCCAACCATGATGAAGGTTGTTGATCAGGTAGGTGCAACAATCCTAAAAACACATGTAACTTATCGTTTTTTATTTGATAGAAATATACCTTTTAAAAGAGCAAGAAAGATAAACCTTTAAGACCATCAATAAATTTCCGGAACAAATGTTTGATCAGTAAACGGTGGACGAACATAACCTTTGTCTTCTTGCCGTGGAGGAAGTATTATAGGTTCTGGAGTTAAGTCATTATAAGGAATAACACTTAAAATATGATTTATACAGTTTAACCTTGCTCGTTTTTTATTGTCCGCATTAACAACATACCATGGAGCTTGTTTAATATCGGTGTATTTGAACATTTCATCTTTGGCAATAGAATATTCAATCCATTTTTCGCGTGAAGCTAAATCCATCGGGCTTAATTTCCAACGTTTGGTTCTATCATCAATTCTTGCTTTAAAGCGGCGTTCCTGTTCTTCATCAGAAACCGAAAACCAATATTTAATAAGAATAATTCCAGAACGTACCAACATTCTTTCAAATTCAGGGCAAGTTCTGAAAAATTCCTGATACTGTTTTTCAGTGCAAAAACCCATAACTCGCTCCACTCCGGCTCTATTATACCAACTTCTATCGAACAAAACCATTTCACCCATTGCAGGTAGGTGTGGAGCATATCGCTGAAAATACCATTGTGTTTTTTCCCTCTCAGTTGGAGTACCTAATGCTACAACGCGGCAAATCCTTGGATTTAATCTTTGAGTTATGCGTTTGATAACTCCTCCCTTGCCAGCAGCATCGCGCCCTTCAAATATTATCACAACTTTTAATCCTTCCTGCTTAACCCATTCCTGTAATTTAACAAGCTCAGTTTGAAGTCGGGCTAATTCCTTTTCATATTCTTTATTATCTATGGTTTTTAGATCTTTTTCTTTAGGTTCTATATGTTTTTGAATTTTTACCTCTTTATCAGATTTATTTGCTTTTATCTTTTTAGCCTTTTTATTCATAACTAGTTAGTATTAAATACAACAACAGAATGAAATTCCTAATAATAATGGCATGGATTGCTAGTATTATATAAAATTAAATGAAATAAGAATGAACTTCAAGTTATTACCAATTTTTAATCAAAGCTGAGAATTTTTAATAGATTTGCTTTTTAATTCATTTGCTATGCAATCAATCAAAGAGATATATAAAATTGGTTATGGCCCTTCAAGCAGTCATACTATTGGACCAGTTAGAGCTTCAAATATTTTTATGGCGAAAAACCCGGATTCAGATAAGTTTCGAGTCAGTCTTTATGGCAGTTTATCTGCAACAGGGAGAGGCCATCATACAGATGTTGCAATTAATAAAACCTTTGCTCCAAAAAAAGTTGAGATCATCTGGAAAGAAAATGAGAATCTTCCTTTGCATCCTAATGGATTGGTGATTGAGGCTTTAAAAAATGATATCATAACTGATTCATGGAATGTTTATAGTATTGGTGGTGGTGATTTACGTGACGATACAGGAATATTAAATGATGAAAAAATTTATACTCATACCACACTTTCTGAAATTTTGGAATATTGCAATCAGCAAGGTAAAACATTTTGGGGATATGTTGAAGATCATGAAGGACCAGAAATTTGGGATTTTCTGAAGGATGTTTGGAAAATCATGAAAAAATGTATTAAAAATGGATTAGATAACGAGGGTGTTTTACCCGGAGAAATAAAATTAGCTAGAAAAGCAAGTTCGTATAATATAAAAGCTAAAAATTCAAAAGGAGCTGTTAAAAACCAGGGATTATTATTTTCATATGCCTTGGCTGTAAGTGAGGAAAATGCAGATGGGGGCAAAATAGTTACAGCACCAACCTGCGGATCTTCAGGAGTTTTACCGGCCATTTTGTATTATTTAAAGAATGAGGAAAAAATATCTGAGAATAAGATTTTAAGGGCCTTGGCAACTGCAGGTTTAATAGCGAATGTGGTAAAACGTAATGCATCTATTTCTGGAGCTGAAGTTGGTTGTCAAGGTGAAATAGGCACAGCTTGCGCAATGGCAGCAGGAGCCGCTGCACAAATTATGGGAGGTTCTCTACGCCAGATTGAATACTCTGCAGAAATGGGTTTCGAACATAACTTAGGATTAACTTGTGATCCAGTTGGTAGATATGTTCAAATACCGTGCATAGAACGAAATGCAATAGCAGCTGGCAAAGCATTGGAATGTACTGTTTACGCGATGTTTTCTGATGGCGGTCACAAAATTTCGTTTGATAATGCGGTTCAGACCATGGCAGAAACAGGACGCGATATTCAAAGTGCTTACCGGGAAACAGGAATAGGAGGCTTAGCAAAAACATGGAAGCCCTTTAATGAATAAGTTTGAGCAAGCATATCCAGATGCGCACAAATGTATGTTTTATAGAAAAGTTTATTTAATTTTATCCATACGAAAACAAACATTATGATCAACGAAACTGTATTATTCGCATTTGGATTAACTCTTTTTGCTGGCCTATCAACTGGAATAGGAAGCGTCCTTGCTTTCTTTACAAAGACTACGAATACCAAATTTTTATCATTGGCCCTTGGTTTCTCGGCAGGTGTAATGATCTATGTTTCAATGGTCGAAATTTTCTTTAAAGCCAAAGATTCTTTGGTGGCTGAAATGGGTGAAAGGATGGGATCATGGGTTACTGTCATCTCTTTTTTTGGAGGTATGTTTTTTATAGCCTTGATCGACAAACTAATTCCTTCTGTTGAAAATCCGCATGAAATCCGTCTGGTTGAAGAAATGGATGAGAATGCTAGAAAGGAGCACAAAAACAAAAAGTTAATGAAGATGGGTACGTTTACTGCCTTGGCTATAGCAATACACAACTTCCCTGAAGGCTTGGCAACATTTACAGCGGCACTAACAGATCCGAGTTTGGGTATAGCTATTGCAGTTGCAATTGCTATACACAATATTCCAGAGGGTATTGCTGTTTCTGTTCCTATATATTTTGCTACCGGCAATAAAAAGAAAGCATTTTGGAATTCTTTTTTGTCGGGTTTGGCTGAACCTGTTGGAGCGCTTATTGGATATTTAATTTTAATGCCTTTTTTAAATGATACCATATTTGGGATATTGTTTGCTGGTGTTGCTGGAATTATGGTTTTTATTTCCATTGATGAACTGCTGCCAGCTGCAAGGGAATATGGCGAACATCATTTATCAATATACGGTTTAGTGCTCGGAATGATGGTTATGGCGGTTAGTTTATTGATGTTTATATAGAATAGTGTTAAGATATAAAATTTTAGAATTAAAATGGTTTAAATAATTGTAGTTCTTTATTCTTGATCCTCAATTCGAAAATCTAATATTAAAACGGTTTAAATCCAATTATTTCTCTGACATCTTTAACAGTTTTAGTAGCACTTTCTCTTGCTTTTTCTGCCCCCATCATAGCTACCTTTCTAAGATATGCATCGTTCGATTTTATATCGTTAATTTTTTCTCTGATTGGATCAACAAAAGCATTGATATCTTCGGCTAATTGTTTCTTTAAATCTCCATATCTTATTTCACAGCTAGCATATTTTTCCTTAAAGAATTCTATGGTTGATTTTTCTGAAACAACGTCCATTAATGTGAATAAATTTTGAATTGGTTCGGGCATTTTTGAATTCATTTCGGTTGGTCCACTATCTGTAACCGCGCGCATAACTTTTTTCTTTAATGTTTTTTCATCATCGATCAAAAAGATTCCATTTCCTTCTGATTTTCCCATCTTACCTGTTCCATCCAGACCAGGGATTTTTATTAAAGCTTCTCCAAAATTGTAAGGTTGAGGTTCTTTAAAATATTCAACTTTATACATATTGTTGAAACGTCGGGCAAATTTACGAGCCATTTCAAGATTTTGCTCCTGATCTTTCCCAACAGGAACTTTTGCTGCATTATGTATGATAATATCAGCAGCCATTAAAACAGGATAGGTTAACAGACCTGCATTAACGTTTTCAGGCTGCTTTCTAACTTTATCTTTAAAAGAAGTAGTTCTTTCCAGTTCGCCAACATATGCATTCATATTCAGGAGTAAATACAGTTCAGTAACTTCACGTACATCACTTTGCAAATAAATAGTAGCTTTTTCAGGATCTAAACCACATGCTAAATACTCTGCTAAAACCTGTTTAACACTACCGTGTAAATCTCCAGGAGTAGGGTGAGTGGTTAAAGAATGATAATCAGCAATAAAAAAATAACAGTTATTTTCATTTTGCATTTTCAAAAAATTCTTCATGGCTCCAAAATAGTTTCCTAAATGAAGATTCCCCGTTGGTCTAATTCCGCTAACAACTGTTTCCATCTTATTAATTTAATTTATTGATTGATTATCGTAATTTTGCAAAAGTAAAAAATGTTTATAAATAAATTGTGGTCTTTTAAAGTAAGATAAGTTTTTATTTGTAAACACTATAAACAAATGATCAATTATGGCTTTAATAAGGTTTTTATCAATACTTTTTTTAATCTACTTTATTATTCGAATCGTTACAAGATTCGCTTTGAAAAGATATGCTAGGAATATGCAGCAAAATTTTGAACAAAAACAGAATCGTTATAACAGGAAAAAGGAAGGAGACGTCACGGTTAATGCAAAACCTCAAAAGAGTAAAAAGATAGATAAAGATGAAGGTGATTATGTTGATTTTGAAGAAATAAAAGAATAGGGAACAGTGAGATGTGAATAGTTAATAGATCCTAATCAATTATGTGTCTTTTGATCTAACATTATAACATTTACGTAATTAATCTTAATTTTACATAATTTCTAATCACTAATCAGCAATAGTCGATTT
>PKTC01000542.1 GCA_002869305.1 Marinilabiliales bacterium | reverse complement strand
GGAAGCATTAGGAATTGAAAGGTGTGGAGAAATGTCAATACATGCCAATTGCACTTCGGCATATAAAGCGCTTTTAGTAGCTAGTGATTTCATTAAATCAGGTCGTTATAAAAATGCATTGGTAGTTTCTTCAAGCATGTCTTCATCAGAATTGCGAGCAGAGTATTATAATCAGGCTTTGGTAAAAAAAGAAGAACTATTTTTACGGTATTTTTTAAGTGATGGTGCAGGAGCGTTACTTCTAGAAGCACGTGATAAAAAGAAAGATGGTTTATATGTAGAACATACCTACATGGAGTCAATTGGCGGTAAGAAACCTTCAGCCATGAAAAATAAGCGTCCTGCATATTGGATGAACCCTAAAGAAGAATATGAATTAGGATATCATCATTTAGCACAAATGTTTAATGAGCAATTAAGAGATCATTTTCATGATCAGGATGGAAGTGTATTTTTAAAGGGATTAAAAAGAATGGTGGAGTTGTATCCAATCAATTTAAACGAATTAAAATACTTTCAGGTAAACTTTCCTTCAAAGCATATTTCGGAGTTGGTTATGGATGAATGCGAAGAATTAGGTATTGATAGAAATACACTTTATTCGAAGATGGCATCCATGGGCTATGCCGGACCACCCATGGCTTTTATTTCGATCGATAAAATTATTTCCGAAGAAAATTTAAATCCTAAGGATTTAATATTGAGTTTTGTTACAGAAGTTAGTAAATTTATGCAAGCAGGATATGCATTAAAATATTATTAGTTTGGCATGGTTTATGCAAAATGAAACATGTTTAATAAAAATAATATTAACATTCTAATAAAATAACGATTACTAATTAATTTATAAGGTTATGAAAAAGATCTTTACATTATTATTACTGGCTTTAATGGTTCAAATATCATTTGCTCAAGAAGAGGAAAAAGTTGAAAAAGTTAAAAATGAATCGGAGGAAATGAATACCATTTTCACTAAGGATAATCTAAAAGTTACAGGTGGTTATATAACACCAGTGCTAAAAACAGGAAACGTACACGAGGATGCCTCTTTACTTATTGGTGGTAGAATTGGAATGACATTCAATGAAAAGTTTACTTTAGGTCTTGGTGGTTATGGCTTGGTGAATAATAGTAACTTTGATACAGGGAATACTTTATATCCTGAAGCACGCATTGGAATGGGATATGGAGGTTTAGCCATGGAGTATACTTTTTTTAGCAATAAAAAAGTACACTTTACGATTCCGGTACTTTTGGGCGTAGGAGGAGTTTATGTGTATGACGACGTGGATGATTTTTTTAATAATACCTGGGATGAAATCGAGAATTCTGCTGCTCTTGTTATATAACCAGGAGTAAATGTAGAATTTAATCTGTTTAAATTTTTTAGAGTTGATTTGGGAGCTTCATACCGATTGGTATCTGAGACCGACTTAGAATACCTATCAGATGAAGATCTTTCTGATTTTACAATTAACCTAGGGTTTAAATTTGGATTCTTTTAAGAATAATAAGTATATAAAGTGCTAGTTTAAAGGAGTTACTCTCAGAGTGACTCTTTTTTTATTTAAAAAGATACAGTAACTTTATCTATTGCTTTAAAGTAGGTATGTTATGAATGAAATAAAAAATATTGGTATCATTGGTAGTGGCAAGATGGGATCGGATTTATTTAATTATTTATCAGATTTTAATTTTCATTTAATTTGGTTCACTCGAAATATAGAGCACCAGGAGAGTTTAAAGAAAACATTTCGTAAGAAAATAAAACGTCAATTAAAGCATGGAATCATTAGTCAGGAAGTATTTGATTTAAAAAACAAATATAGAATTACCAATACATTAAATGATTTTGCTGATTGTCATTTAATAATTGAATCAGTGCCGGAGTTATTAGAGATTAAAGTTGAAATATTTAAAACTCTTGAAAATATAATTAAACCAGCTTGTGTTTTAGCTTCTAATTCATCTTCTATTTTACCTTCGGAGATTTCTACTGATCTTAAATCAAATAATAGGTTTATTGGCTTACACTTCTTTTATCCAATAGCTTTTAAAAATATTATTGAAGTTATTTCATCTGATTTTACCGATGATTTAACCATTGAAAAATCAAAATTATTTTTGGATGAAATCAAAAGGTTTTATATCATCCAGGATGAGAGGAATGCCTTCATTCTAAATAGGTTTCTTTTGCAAATCCAAATCAAAGCCTATGAACTAATGAAAAAATACGAACTCAACTTTATGCAACTAGATAGAATTGCAAAGGAAATGATTCCTGAATTTGGCTTGTTTGAAATGATGGACCATGTTGGACATCATACCATGCATAGTGCAATTATGAACTACTCAAGGATGGACAGTGATAAAAGCAAATACCAAGCTTTACTTAACGAACTTCAAAAACGCAAATCCAACTCTGAAAATAATTTATTTTACAATCTTGAAAAAGAAATTGGTGAAGTAAGTAAGGACAAGAAAAAAATTATTTTAGATGAATTAGAGCAAATCGTTAAAATATATTTACAATTCTATTTGGAAGAATATCAAATTAATCTTTATACATTAAAGAAAGGTTTAGAAGAGTTTTGTGGACTTAATTTATAAAACGAATAATCTGAACATAAACGGCACAATACTTGTCATTAATTTTATTATTTTTGGAACACCTAAAATCTAAATATTTAAAATTAAATGGCAAATAAGGTAGTGGTTACTGGGATCAACATGCTTACGGCATTGGGTCTTGGTTGGGAGGAAACCTGGAAAAATATTCAAGAAGGTAAAAGCGGAGTTAAAGGTATTACATTGTTTAATGCATCAGAAAATCAAACTCAGATAGCAGCAGAACTTCCTATTGAGTTTTCTGAAAAATCTTCATCTATTATTAAAAAGCGCCTGGCAAAACAAATGACTCGTGTTACGCAAATGTCATATGTGTGTGCAGTTGAGGCCATTGAGAAGCACAGCATTGATTTTGAGATAATGAATAAAAAACGTGTTGGTGTAATCATGGGCGTAGTAAATACCGGAGATTCAAGTTCTGAGCAGGGAACCAATTCAAAAAATTTGATTATTAAGCGAATGAATAATGCTATGTCGGCATGGATTGGCATGCGATATAATATTGAAGGTCCGAATTTTACCACTTCTTCAGCATGTTCATCTTCAGCTTTTGCTGTTGCTTTAGGATACGACGCAATAAAAGCAGGACGCGCCGATATGATGATTGTTGGTGGTGCTGATTCAATCATCAATAAGGAAGAAATAGAAGGCTTTAATGAAATATACGCACTTTCTTTACAGAATGATAAACCAGAAAAGGCAAGTTGTCCTTTTTCTAAAAATCGCGATGGATTTGTAATAGGAGAAGGAGCAGGAGTGATGATCCTAGAATCTGAAGAATCTGCCAAAAAGAGAGGCGCGAAGATTTATGCTGAGCTAGCAAACTATGCATTTACGAATGAATCCTACAATATAATGGCTCCCAAACCTAATGGTGAAGGAATGGCCGATACAATGGAAATAGCTTTGCAAAACGCAGGTATTTCTAAAGAGGATGTTGGTTACATTAATGCTCATGGTACTTCAACCATGTTGAATGATATGTATGAATCACAGGCAATTAAGAAGGTATTTGGAGAAAGAGCATACAAAATTCCGACTTCTTCTACGAAATCAATGACAGGACATACCATTGGGGCTGCTGGTGCAATTGAAGCTGTAATAAGCGTATTGGCGATTAAAGATAGTATCTTACCACCAACTATAAACTACGATGAACCGGATCCGGATTTGGATTTGGATTATATTCCAAATAAAGCAAGAAAACAAGATGTTAAAGTTGCATTAAGCAATTCATTTGCTTTTGGAGGACATAATGCCACCTTGGTATTTAGAAAGTATTAAGTATCTAAATTATTTAATAGTTCTTCTATTTCACTAACATTTTCTTTGAGTCCTAATAATTTTATAGCATGCTCGAGTGTTGAACAATATTCGTCTAAATAACCCCTTTTGGTTAATTCCTCTCTATAAAGAAGTGCTATAACTGTAGATAGAGGACCATTAACAACACGTACATGTTGGTATTTTTTCTGGATGGTTTTTTCTCTAATTTCAGCAAGTTCTTTTAGCTGACTCAAAGCTTCTTCAACCGAAACATTTCTGAAATCAGATAGAACTTTATGAACAGATTCATAATCTGCATTTTGAATGACCTTTTTCAATGATATCTTGTAATCATCAATCGACCAAGCTCCTTCAAATTTTAGAATCAGTAGTTTTTTATCTTTTATTATTTTATATCGAATCTTCATGGAATCCTGATGCAACTAATAAAATTACAATTATTTTATTCAGGTATCAAGAATAAATTGAGTTATTAAAAGTGCGAAATAATTCTATATAGCTTATTCTCAATATGCTTATTGAGAATTAAAATGGATAAATGAGAGTTTATACTACTCTAGCAGGTTCAATCTAATACTTATTTTTTCTTTCTCTTATCAATAAAT
>PKTC01000544.1 GCA_002869305.1 Marinilabiliales bacterium | reverse complement strand
TAAAAGGAAAATAGAAATCAGGTTTTTCCACTTCTCTGGCTCATAGATATCGATTCTTCGCAGATAAAATAACCAAGCCAACATGACCAATAAAGCACCTAAAAACCCAATTAAGTTTTGATTCTGATAGGTATGGCTAAAAACCGCTCCAAAATATCCAAATAAATTAAACTTAGATAAATATAAATATCTTTTTAATTGAGATGGAAAATATTCTCTTGATTTTCTATCCTTTAACAACTCATACAAATCATCCATCCTATTCTGCGAGGTATACAATTGGATTAAATTTGAATATGCTCCCTCCAAATTCCCGTTTGAATTAATTGCTTTTTTGTAATAATCTTCGGCCTTTTCATAATCTTCCAAAGCATAGTATATTCTGCCTGTAGAATTATTTAAGTATTTTAATTTTTGGTTATTTACCTGGGTAAGAAAAATCAATGCATTGTTATAATCCTTCTTCATAGATGAGATCAATCCAAGAGAATAAAAACCAATATCATTTGCCAAAAAATCGGAGTTTTCTGTATAAGCCCAATATATATTAATCAGGTCATCTTCCTTGATTACTCTTGCAGATGGTGGATATGAAAAATAAGATGTGATCAACCCATAATGATTATCGATATTAAGCGAATCTTTTGCAACTACCTCTAAATAAATTAGATCTAGTCGATCGTTTTGCTTTTCTTTCAGTACAAATTTTAACTTTTCTTCGGGACTATTAAAACTTGGTTTATCGACAAAAAGATTCACCAATAGCACAACTATTACAAAGCTGGCTATTACAATAATTAGGGATTTTCTCATTTTAAATTGGTGCTAAGTTTTCTATCGGGCAGAATTTTCAGAGATTACTCGTGGTATCTTCTGTTCCATTAACATTAAATCAGATAATACAATGGCTGTAACAGCCTCTAATACAACTGGTACACGTAAAGCTATGCATGCATCGTGTCTTCCAACAACCTTTAGTTCTTGTTGCTTTCCAGTTTTTAGATTCACTGTTTTTTGCTCTTTTGATATACTTGAAGTTGGCTTAACAGCAACTCTAAATATGATTGGATTGCCATTGGTAATACCTCCATTTATTCCTCCCGCAAAATTGGTAATTGTTTTCCCTGAAACGTCTATCAGTTGATCGTTGTGCTCGCTACCAAACATCTTAGAAGCTTTAAATCCTGATCCGAACTCAATACCTTTAATCGCAGGAATTGAAAAAACCATATGACTTAATAATGATTCTACTGAATTAAAAAATGGCTCGCCTAATCCAACCCAAATATTTTCTGCTATACACTCGACAATTCCTCCAATTGAATCTTCATTCTTAAGGGCATGGTCTATGGCTTTATTTACATCCGATTTTCCTCCAGCTTCAATTAAATTTGCATGAATTGAAACCGGGTGTATCATTTTCTTAGCAATAACTCCAGCTGCCACCAATCCCAGAGTTAATCTTCCAGAAAAGTGTCCGCCACCACGAAAATCGTTAAATCCACCAAATTTCATTTTAGCAGTAAAATCAGCATGACCAGGACGAGGAAAAGTAAAAAGGTCTTTATAATCCTGCGATTTTACATTTTTATTTAAAAATGATATTAAAATTGGAGCTCCAGTAGAAAGTCCATTAAAAACACCCGATTCAAGAATGGGTTTGTCATCTTCTATTCTCGGTGTAGTTCCTTTTGCACCACTTTTACGTCGAAGTAAATCATCTGTAAAATCTTCTTCTGAAATTGGTAAACCAGCGGGACATCCATCTATTAAAACACCTACCTGCTTTCCATGTGATTCACCATATATGCTAATTTTAAATAGGCTTCCGATTGTATTCATATTGTTTCATTTTTAAGGTAATGAAAATAATGAATATTAAGGCATGATCAAAATTATGTTTATACAAACTCACTTAACTCTAGCCAACGGTCTGATTTTTCATCTAATAATTTTATAATCTCACAAATTCGATTTGATTTTTCGATCAAATCATCTGAAGATAGTTTTCCACTGGAAATTTCAGTTTCCAATTCTTCTTTTTCTTTCTCTAAGTTTGCAATATCTTTTTCCAGTTGCTCATATTCTCGCTTCTCATTAAACGAAAGCTTGGTCTTTGGCTTATCTTGCCTTTGTTTGGTTTGAATTTGCTTTTCTTTTTGTGGATTCGTTTTTTGGACTTGTTTTTCTGTTTTTGTTAACCATTCACGATAGTGAGAGTAGTTTCCTGGAAAATCTTTTATTTCACCATCGCCTTTAAAGACAAACAAATGGTCAACAACCTGATCCATAAAAAAACGATCATGTGAAACGACAATAACACATCCATCAAAGCTTGCAAGATACTCCTCTAAAACAGTCAAGGTCATGATATCCAGATCATTGGTTGGTTCGTCCAGTATTAAAAAATTTGGCTTAAGCATTAGAACAGTAACAAGGTATAATCTTCGTTTTTCACCGCCACTTAGTTTAGAAATAGGTGTATATTGCATATCAAATGGAAATAGAAAGAAATTTAAGAATTCCTTTACTCCCATTTGTCTTCCATCACCCAATGTTACTACCTCCGCTATTTCTTGAACCACATCAATAACTCTTTGTTCAGGTTTAAACTGAATTCCTTGTTGCTTGTAAAAGCCAAATACTATTGTCTGACCAGTATCAATGGTTCCTGAATCTTCAGATAAATTTCCGGTAATCAAATTCAAGAAGGTAGATTTTCCAGCGCCATTATCTCCAACAATACCTACTTTCTCACCACGCTAAAAGTTATAACTAAAATTTTTAATTATTTCGCGATCTCCATATGACTTATTCAAATTTTTAATTTCAATAATTTTTTTTCCCATACGCGAGGATTGAACATTAATTCTCATCTCCT
Organism: Marinilabiliales bacterium; assembly: GCA_002869305.1. Taxonomy (GTDB): domain Bacteria; phylum Bacteroidota; class Bacteroidia; order Bacteroidales; family UBA12077; genus UBA12077. The sequence goes on along the minus strand of PKTC01000544.1, from coordinate 1,641 downwards.
CATCAGTTCGGCTATTTGATGCCACGTCTTTGAGCTGATAATAATTATCGATTCTGTATTTTGCCTTAGTGCTGCGTGCTTTAGGCATTCTGCGCATCCAATCTTCTTCTTTACGTAAGATGTTTTTTGCCTTTTCAACCTGAGCTTCTGCTGTAGCAAGACGTTCTTCACGCTTCCTTAAGAAGTAGGAATAATTTCCTTTGTATTTAAATATTTGGGAGTTATCCATTTCAATAATTTCATTACAAACCCTGTCTAGAAAATAACGGTCGTGGGATACCATAAATAATGTAGACCTTGTATTTTTAAGATAATTCTCCAGCCATTCAATCATGTCAAGATCAAGATGGTTGGTTGGCTCATCTAACAATAACAAATCTGGTTCATCAATAATTATTGAAGCCAATGCTACTCTTTTTTTCTCTCCTCCTGAAAGCGTTTCTATTTTTTGATTGTACTTCTCTATTTTTAATTTAGATAATACTTGTTTTACTTTCACCTCATAATCCCAGGCCTGCAGATGATCCATCTTTTCCATGGCTCTGGAAAGCATGTCTTTATCGTCTAGATCAATGGCTTGATTATATTCTAATAAGGCATTTTTAATATCAAGTGATGTATGAAAAACCTCATCCATTATGGTATTATTAAAGTTCAATTCAGGATTTTGTTGAAGAAAACCAATGGTAAGACCCTTGCGAAAAGTAATCTTTCCTGAATCTTGACCATCTTTTCCAGAGATAATATTTAAAAGTGATGTCTTCCCTGTTCCATTTTTAGCGACCAAAGCCACTTTTTGGTCCTTATCAATCCCAAAGGTAATTCCTTCGAATAAAACTAAATCACCAAACGATTTCTTTAAATCTTCTACTTGTAAATAGCTTATCATTTCATCAAATTAATATCTTATGCAAATGAAGGACATTCATCAAAATTTTAATAAAAAACTGCGGTTTATTTTTGAAAATATTCAGAGATAATATATTTTTCAGTTTAATTAAGAACGCAATGCAATACTACATAAGATTAATTTTCATTTTTATTATTCCCCTATTTATAAATACTACAATAAAAGCTAAAGCTTTTGAAACAACTGATAGCATTCCAAATAAAAAGAATGTTGATGCTATAAATAGAAATATTCAGATCATTGAAAGTAATAGATCTTATGAAAATGATAGTATACTAAAATTAGCTTTAGAAACTCTCGATTTATCTGCAAACATACAGTATGCTAAAGGAATGAGCTTATGCTACAAAAATATTGGGAATTTTTTTAGCAATAAAAACATGAATGATAGTGCAGTATATTATTACGAAAAAGGTCTTAACATTGCGAAACTTGAAGACCTATACGAAATGCAAAGTATTTTTTATTGGAGTCTTGCCAATTTATATAGAGTAACAGGTAATTATGGTATTGCGCTTGAATATAGTTTAAGTTGCAAAGAACTGGTTGAAAACAATAAAACTGATCGGTATCAATATCAAATATATAATTTGCTGGCATTAAGTTATCAAACCTTAATGGAATATGAGTTAGCTCTCCAAAATTATCAAAGGTCTGCTGGAATGGCTATGGAAGAGGGTAACGAGAGCTATGCTGGTGTTATATATTCGAATATTGGTAAATTATACTAT
>PKTC01000131.1 GCA_002869305.1 Marinilabiliales bacterium | reverse complement strand
TGATTTATAATACTAAGCATACGATTTCTGGGTTGCTGAGGAGGAAAGTCGCTCATTGGTGGACGTTGCCCCGGTCTCATTGGAGGCTGATTTGGCAATCTTGGCCTGTTCCCAGCAGGACCTAAATGTTGGGGATTAAATTCTTTTATTTGATTTCCATTAATTACATCTTGTAATAAAGGAAAAATAATTTCCCAGATGTATACCAGTAAGAAACTTAGAATAACAACAGATAATACGTAAAGACCTGTTTTTCCTTTGAAAAATAAGAGAGGAAGTAACCAAACTGTATTGATAATAAAAATAAGAACAAAAGGAACCATTCTGGCCCATCCAACCACCACTTGCTTATCAAAATGACCTGTATTCGAAGTAGTTATTAACACAGGCATAATAAAAATTACCATCCAAATTATAAGATAAACAGCTGTTTCGGGTACTTTTTGAGTTGCCTTAAATTGCATATCTAAATTTAGTAATTGTATTAGTTTTTTATAAAGATAAGTCATTTATTTATTCTGTATCATGCTTCGATAAATTCAGCATGACCGTGTATTACATTTAAGTTGGTCATGCTGAGCCTTACTACCATCGGGCGGCCTTTTCCAAGTGCGACAATCTAATTTTGTTTTGGAAGCCTTGCTCTTTTCTGTTCTTTATTAGGCTTTGATCTCAACTTACATGTGATTCTTAGATAATCTTCATATTGTTCAGTTGTAAGTATAGCTTTAATCTTGTTGTCACGGGTTTTCTCGTGTAGTTCCATAACTTCTTTTTCAGGTTTCTCGCCAGATTGCAATATTTGATCTACAGTGACAAAAAAGTCATTGTACGCATTTTTTATTACTTCTTTTTGTGAATCTTCGATGTTGATTTTCTTTTCAATTACTTTCATCGTATGTTTTATTCTTTCCTCAATTGAAGGAACTTTACTTTCGCTATTTTGTGCAAAAGATAGCACGGTTACAAGAACCAGTGATATTGTTGTTAAAATTTTAATTTTTGTTTTCATAATTATAAATTTTTAAAGTTTAACTTTTATTCTGATAAGTATTCCTCTACTACTGTGTATCTTTCCTCAACATGATTATTTTGCTCTGTTAAAGAATTTGTAAAATCTCCAGACGATGGCAAAAAAGTAAATCCCGGCTGTTCTCCATCAACACCAATCACATAATCAGAAATTAAATTGTGATAGTACTCATAAGTTTCTTTTAGCTTATTCGGTTCAAAGGCTCCATTAATTGTACTATTTAGGTATTCATTGTAGATAGTTTCATATTCTGGAATATCTATTAAATATCTGATTAAAGGCCAGTCATCGTTTACCTGGATCATAGATAAACTCAAAGTTTCTCTTAATCCTTCGGTTAAAGCTTCGTTATTATCCCATGGAATCCAAACTAATTTATTTGTATATGGATTATGATATAAATAATAATTATGATTCATAATACCGTAAGTGTCCCAATTTTGGATAACTGTATTTACAGCCAACCAATGCATAAAATTATCAACATCGAACACCGATTCTAATTCATCTTTCCACTGCTCTACGTTTGATGTTCTTAAACTTGAATTAATAATATCATAAAGAGCCTCAACGTCGCTGTAATCATGTAAATCATCGTTTGTTTTAAGATCAAATTCTTCGCTATTAAAAGTTCCATATGCAAATGTTGCAGCATTGCCTTCAGGCTTATAACAGTTACCTTCTCCATTGCCAAACTGATCTTCTAGCATAGTATCTTCCACGATCTCAACAGCTGTATACAATCCAAAATAAATTGGTCCATTACCATAATCTACATATATTCTGTAGTATGCTGTCTTCGGTGCTTTGATACCAGCATCGCGAAATACATCAGCAGCAAGCTTTTCGTGTAAGAAGGACTGATCATTAAAATTGTTTGAAAAAGAAAGCTTTTGAAATCCATAAAAACGTTGATTTTTAATTTCAGGATGATCATCTTCGAATTCATCAAAATCGAAACGAAAGGCCAATTTCATAATTCCGGATTGCCATGCAGATCGCAAGCTTGAATTTCCTTTGAATCTTACGCCTACATGATACCATTCTATTCCATTAAAATAGATGGAAGCTTCTGAAAAAACCGGTGTAAAATCTTCACCTCCCGGTGGTGGCTCGGGAAACATACCTTTAATAACACTCCCAAACATTGGAGGTGGCGGGACATCACCTCCTCCGGAACCGAAATCTCCAATATGATCCGTTAAATCGTCTAGCTTAGATTCCCAATCGTCTGGAGAGATAAGAATATCGATTCTATTAACTTGATCTTGTGGAAATACCATATCGTAGTCTGGTATAGCATCATCTGAATGAGTTTCTGTTGTCCAGTCTGCCAAACCCTCGCCAGGGGTTATACTACTTTCTTCAACGATCAATTCTTCCTTATAGCAAGAGCTCGTTAATAGAAGTATCAATAATGCCGTACTTAATAAGTTCATTGTTGTTAAATATTTAGTTTTCATAATTACTAAGATTTAAAATTTAAATTTATACCCCACACCAAGAATATAGGTATCCTTATTGTATGTCTGATTCAATTCATTATCGAATCGGCCGAAAAATTTAATATCTCCAATTCCTTTAACAGAATATTCTAATCCAAGTGTCCAACGAAGTTTATTGAGCGTAGAGTTGTTCAGATCATCAATTTGTCGAAACGTTTCAAGCTCAAACACAGGGTCAAACTTAAAATCTTTAATATTATAGTTAATTGATAATCTGTTTCTTAAATTATAAAAATTATTGTCAGAATTATCGGTGTAAAAAACCTCATCCTTGTTCTGAAATCTTAATCGATATGCAAAAGTAAATCGGTCTATTTTTTCCTTATAAGTTATATCTGAACTCCAGCGATGTTGGGTTTTAAATATTCCATCATTGTTCTTGTTTTGATAAAAGCGATAATTAGCTCCAAGCGAAAACTGTTTGTTTATATTATAATCAACTCCTAAATCAGAAAAATAAACATCGAAGTTTGACATATCTTTTGTAAATCTAAATTCTTGGTCTAAAGACAGTTTCCAGTGTTTATTAATTTTCTTTGATAAACCAATGCTGGTCCATTGTTCTAAATCCTTTATAACCTTTGTTTCTTGAGCAGCTAATTTTTTAAGTGTAAATGCAAGGATTATAAAAATTATTATTACCAGTACAAGAGTAATCTTAAGAATTCTATTTACTATTTTTATTTGATCATCCATTACCGTGTTTTATTAAATTTTAAATTAAATCCTCATCAGTTATTTCTTCGTTTTCCTCATGAGTGCAAGTTCCGTTGTAATAATAAATCTTCACTTCCGCCGTATCGCGCAGAAAATTAATCTTGCCAACTTTGGCTCTATTTATTGCCAAACCTGTTCGCTCTTGTAGGTCTTCCAACAATAGATTATAGTTTTCCGGACGAATTAAATTGATCTTTTCGAAAATAATTGTTTTGCTGGTTTCGTTTTTTAGCAACCAGATTTTTTCTAAGCCCCACACTATTGCAATTACTACCATATTTGTAAAAAACAATTCGGTATAACTAATTTTCTTATTAGCTAAGGCATTAATTACCGATAAACCAATTATTATAAAGAGGTATGTCATTTCCTTAATAGGAATGGTAGAAGTTCTGTACCTTATAATGCCAAATACTGCAAATAAGCCCAAAGCAAAACCTAATTCGAGTTTAACACTCTCGAGTAGAAAACATAGTAAAAATATTGTTGTACTTATTAAGATGTAAGTAAAGAGATAATCTTTACGTTGTGTGGCTGTATAATATAGAACTCTAACTATAATAAGACATACTATAATATTCAAGCTAAATCGTAAAACCAGCTCAATAAAGTCATCGACATCAATCAATTTCATATTAAAAATCTCGATATCAGAAATATTCGCAAAAGAGATCATTGATATTAGTGCATTTAAAGTTTCCATATTTTTAGTTTTATGCAGATAGTTTATTAATTAATAAAAACTTAGATTTTAAACTGTTTGATTTTAAATTAGGATATACCATGGTTGCACCTATGCAGTATTTACTAAAACTGCATGGGCGGATCTGATGCTTTTTTAAGATCTTAACTATATTTGAATTAATGGAATATTTAGACTGTTTTACCTCGATTATAGCCAAAGAATTTAATCGACTTTTTGTTCCATTAATCCCTTCGAATTTTAAGTTAAAATCCACAGTAATTCTCTCTGTATCATTACAAAGAGTAATTCTATTAAAAGTATTGAGTAACTTCACTTGAAGTTCTTCGGAAGAAAATGGAGATTTATAGTTTAAAAATTCAATCTCTTTCTTAGAAAAAATACCATCATTTATCGATTTCGTAATTCTCGATTTTAAAGTTCTTTTTTTATTGCTTTTAAACTTTATTTCAAGAAATTCAATATTTGTTTCCTCATAACGGCGCTCCCTAACTTTGTATCGGTTTAATTTTCCATTCTGGTGTTCGTAATACATTCTGAAATAAGATGTATCATAATATTTTGTCCG
>PKTC01000162.1 GCA_002869305.1 Marinilabiliales bacterium | reverse complement strand
GTTATTCATATTAACACTATAATCACTCTCGTTAACTGAATTTCCAATATAACTTGCTTCATTTGAAGAATATGCCATACCTGGCGAAAAAACAAGTTCAGAACTTCGATAAACACCCAAACCTGCTGGATTAATTGCAATAGAAGAGAAATCTCCACCTAATCCACCAAATGCTCCACCCATCCCTACGAATCTGGCTGTTCCTCCGTATTCATTTTTTGAAAAATTGAATGCATTATCAACATAAACTGATTGTGCAAAATTTGTATTACCTAACATTAAAAGAGTTAATAAAGCTAAATATATTCTTTTCATCTTATCTACTAATTAATTATTTCAATAAAAAATAAAACTACCTTCTTCCTCTACTACTTGAACCAGAACTACTTCCAGAACTTCGGGATGAGGACCCGGAACTTCGGGATGAAGAACCTGAACTTCTTACAGAACCTGAACTTCTTGATGAAGAGCCTGAACTGCGAGATGTACCGTAACTTGATGATCTGTTTGAAGATCGATTCACTGAACTTCCAGATGACTTTGTTGATCTTGTTGGCGTATAAGTACTTCCTGACCTTGAACCAGATGAATTTGACCTGGTAGGAGAGTATGTTGACCTTGACACTCCTGATGAAGAAGTTCCTGTTCTTACATTGGAACTCTCAGGTCTATTATACCTGGTTGCAGTTCGCGTAGAAGTGCTATATGTGGATCTTGAAGTTTGCTGTGGTCTTGTATAAGATCTGGTAGCGCTAGATTCTCCCTGCGTACTAGTGGTTCTTACAGCCGCACCTGTTCTTTCAGAGCCAGATTCTCTTACACGTATATTTTCATTTGAAGTTTGTTCTGCTCTTGTTCTAACTGTGCTTACTTCGCCAGATCGAACTGTTCTTGAAGTCTGCCTGTCAATTCCAGATTTGACAGTACTTGAAGATCGAATGTCTCTTCCAACATAAGTTTCAGGCAACTCACTCGAGGTTCTACCCAAGGAACTTCTGGTTCCAGAAATTCCAGCTAATGATCTTTGTCGATATGAATGAAATGAAGAACTTACATAATTGTTGTTATTGTAATAAGGATCATTATAATAATAAGGTCTGTAATACCAACTATTATAATATCCATAACTATAAGGACTATAATATGAATAGTATCCATAATAAGGGTATCCATAACCATAATAAGATCTATAAGGCCTATAGTAATAAGAAGACATCCAGTATGGCTCTACCCAAATGTGATCACCTACAATTACTACATTATAGAATGGATCATTGAAAAACATCGATGCATACCAAAAATCATCTGTAAAGGTTAAATAGTAATTATTCATACCATAATAAGGGCTTGATTTTGCCTCTAATCTTCTTTCGTATGCTTCATTATAATCATCAACAATTAATCTATCGTATGGACTTTCATACTCCTCTTTTTGATATAAAACCGTGTCAACTTCGCTATTTGAGGTATCACCAAGAATATCAGAAATTTGTTGATCATATTTTTTTCCAAAAATGGTCGATTCATTCTTATCATACGAAGGATTATTATACACCTCAGTACTTGCTAACTGCTCATCACTAGGCGAATAATATAAATCGTCATTCACGGTACTTTTTTGCAATGATGAACATGAGGCTAATAATATAGATAAGAAAATGATTAAATAAATTTTAGTTTTCATAATGAACCTCCTGTTTTGTTATATTTTATTATTTATTATTTATTTTTGCAGCTCTTGTGATATCAAAATTTTCAACAAAAACAATGCAAAAATCATACCATACATGGCAAAAAATCTAACAAAAAGACAGGAAAATTACTCTCAGTGGTATAATGAATTAGTTGTTAAAGCAGATTTAGCTGAGAACTCTGCTGTACGAGGATGCATGGTTATTAAGCCTTACGGTTATTCTATATGGGAAAAAATGCAAGCTGCAATTGATAAAATGTTTAAAGATACGGGACACTCCAATGCATATTTTCCACTATTTATACCTAAATCTTTTTTCTCTAAAGAAGCAAGTCATGTTGATGGTTTTGCCAAAGAATGTGCCGTTGTAACCCATTACAGATTAAAAAATGATGAAAAAACAAATAAAATCATTGTTGATCCGGATGCAAAACTTGAAGAAGAACTAATTGTTAGACCTACCTCTGAAACTATTATATGGAATACCTATAAAAACTGGATACAATCATATAGAGACTTACCTATTCTTGTCAATCAATGGGCTAATGTTGTTCGTTGGGAAATGAGAACACGTTTATTCTTGCGAACGGCTGAATTTTTATGGCAGGAAGGTCATACTGCTCATGCAACTAGGCAAGAAGCAATAGAAGAAACAGAGCAAATGATTAATGTGTATACTGATTTTGCAGAAAACTGGATGGGTGTACCAGTTATCCAGGGGTTTAAATCGGAAAATGAACGTTTTGCAGGAGCACTTGAAACCTACGCAATTGAAGCATTAATGCAAGATGGTAAAGCATTACAAGCAGGAACCTCACATTTTCTTGGTCAGAATTTTGCTAAAGCGTTTGATGTTAAATTTACTGATCAGAATGGGAAACAAGATTTTGTTTGGGCTACATCATGGGGAGTCTCTACCAGATTAATAGGTGCCTTAATAATGGCTCACTCAGATGATAATGGCTTAGTATTACCACCAAAATTAGCACCAATTCAAGTCGTTATTGTTCCTATTTATAAAGGTCAAGATCAGTTAGATAAGTTAAATGAAAAGGCAAATATCATAAAGTAGAAGCTGGAAAAAAAGGGAATTTCTGTTAAATATGATAATCGTGATACTCAAAAGCCTGGTTGGAAATTTGCTGAATATGAATTAAAAGGAGTTCCAGTTCGAATGGCTATGGGTCCCCGTGACTTAGAAAATAACACAATAGAAATTGCTAGAAGAGACACTTTACAAAAAGAAATAATTTCACAAGAAGGTATCGAAAACTATATTGATGCTTTATTAAAAGATATACAAAGTAATATTTACCAAAAGGCATTAAAATTTAGAGAAGAAAATACATTTAAAGTTGATACTTACGAAGAATTTAAGGATATTGTAGAAAATAAAGGCGGATTCGTACTTGCACATTGGGATGGAACTGCAGAAACTGAACAAAAAATAAAAGAAGAAACCAAAGCCACTATAAGGGTTATTCCTCTAAATGCACCAAATGAAGAAGGAAAATGCATTTATTCCGGAAAACCTTCGAACAGACGTGTAATATTTGCAAAAGCTTATTAAGCTATTAATATTTAATAAATTATGACAAATAAAGATAAAAAAGAGCAAATATTAACCGCTCTTGAAATGAAATCTCTTGTAAAACAAAAAGTTTATGATCAAACTAAAGAGGTGTTTGGTATAGTAAAAGAAATTTTGCAGGAAATTACCCAAGAATTTAATTCGGAATTGCATGTTGAGGATAAAAGAGTTGGATTTGAGTATAAAGAACGAAGTGAATTCGAAGCCGAGTTAAAAGTTGCGGGTGATCTACTAATTTTCAGCATGCACTCAAATATTTTTGAATTTGACAGGAATCATAATGTGTGGAAATTAAATTATGTAAAAGAAAATTCTTTATACAGTTTCTGCGGAATTATTAATGTATATAATTTTCTATCTGATTCATTTAAATACAATAGACTGGAAGATTTGGGATATTTAATATCAAGATTGTTTGTTAATCTTGAGAACCATTTCTTTGTTGAAGGCAAAAGACAGGAGGAATACCAATATAATAACTTTGGCACTAAAAAGATTAACAAAGAAATTATAAAAGACATAATCTTACGCATTATTATTTACGCCATCGACTTTGATCTATTGGTACCTCCATATGATAATGTAAAAATTGCATCGGTAGCCCAATTAAATGAAAAAGTTGAATACCACAGAATGAAAACTGGTAAACGCTTAGGGTTTAAATTTAATTCAGACGACGTGTAATTAGACTGTATTACAATTATTTAGACTATATAGAAAGCCTGATTTTGAAATTTAGGCTTTTTTTTTGCATCATTTATTAAACTCATTCGTCTTTAAATTGTATTTAAAACGTCTGATATCGTACACAGCTTGTTACAATTCCGAACAAAATATGAAAAATAAATGATATATCAAGACTATTAAAATGCTAATTTACAAATCAATACGGATTGTGGCATAAATTATGTGATTAGAAAAAGTAATTGTTTATCTTAATATTCAAACATCATGGTAGTAGATTTAAAAGCAAATGAGCTAGTATTAAAAGCAGGTGATTCAAATTACTATGCTGAAGAAAAAAACGTTGACGGAAAATTAATTCTAACAAACCAGCGTGTATATTTTAAAACGAAGGAAGATCAATATTCGGAGTTTAATTTAGAAATTTTACCCAATCAGATTAGAGAAATTCTATATTTCAATACAATGAAAATATTTCCTAACGGATTAAATATAATACTAAAAGAAGGGAAAGAACTTAAATTTAAAATTTGGAAAAGAAATTCATGGGGTAAAGTCTTAAATAAAATATATTAATACTGCCAATTTCAAATTAAAT
>PKTC01000399.1 GCA_002869305.1 Marinilabiliales bacterium | reverse complement strand
CATTCATGTGCTATACTTTTATAATACAAATATACGAAAATAGTTATAATATACAAATAACGTATAATAATTAATTTATATTATAATTCTCAGTTTGAGCTTTAACTTCGTTATTTATCAATTCAGCAAATTCTTCCAGTTTCATACTTCCCTTATCGCCATCACCCTGAATACGAACCGAAACTGTCTCATTTTCAAACTCTTTTTCACCAACAATTAGAAGATAAGGTATGCGTTTTAACTAGTTATCACGTATCTTTTTGCCTATCTTCTCGTTACGGTCGTCAATTAATGTGCGAATATCGTAATTATTTAGGAAATTCAAAACTTTTTTAGCATAATCATTGTATTTTTCGCTTATCGGAAGAATAACTGCTTGTTCTGGTGTTAACCACAGTGGAAATTTTCCTGCCGTATGTTCTATAAGTACGGCAACAAATCTTTCCATAGAACCAAATGGTGCCCTGTGTATCATTACAGGCCTATGCTTCTGATTATCAGATCCTACATATTCAAGATCGAAACGTTCTGGTAAGTTATAATCAACCTGAATAGTTCCCAACTGCCATTGACGACCTAACGCATCCTTTACCATAAAATCTAATTTAGGTCCATAAAATGCAGCTTCATCATATTCAACCACATAATTAAGGTCTTTTTCTTTAACAGCTTCTAATATGGCATTTTCTGATTTTTCCCAGTTTTCATCGCTACCAATATACTTTGAATGGTCGGTTTGATGTCTCAATGACACTTGTGCTGTAAAATCTTTAAAATCAAGTGCATTAAAAATAATGAAAACAATATCCATCACTTTCTTAAACTCATCCTTTAATTGATCCGGACGACAAAAAATGTGTGCATCGTCTTGTGTAAAACCACGAACACGAGTCAAACCATGCAATTCACCACTTTGTTCGTATCTGTAGACTGTGCCGAATTCTGCATATCGTATAGGTAAATCCTTATATGAGTGTTGTTTTACCTTATAAATTTCGCAATGATGCGGGCAATTCATTGGTTTCAGCAAAAACTCTTCTCCTTCTGCTGGTGTATTAATTGGCTGGAAAGAATCTTTTCCGTACTTTTCATAATGACCAGATGTTACCCAAAGATCTTTCAACCCAATATGAGGAGCTATTACCTGCTGGTAACCATGTTGTTTTTGTATTTTCTTCAAGAAATTTTCTAATCGTTCTCTCAACTGTGCTCCTTTTGGTAACCAAAGTGGAAGCCCCTGTCCTACTCTCTGCGAGAAAGCAAATAGTTCAAGCTCTCTACCAATTTTACGATGATCACGTTTCTTAGCTTCTTCCAATAAAACAAGGTATTCTTCCAACATCTTTTGTTTTGGAAAAGTAATTCCATAAACACGTGTTAGCTGCTTTCTTGTTTCATCTCCACGCCAATAAGCACCAGCAACACTTAATATTTTTATTGCTTTAATTAAACCTGTATTTTGTAAATGAGGGCCTTTACATAAATCAGTAAAATTGCCTTGTTTATAAAAAGTGATTGTTCCGTCTTCTAAATCATTGATTAGTTCAACCTTATATTCATCGTCTTTTTTTGAATAAAAATCCATCGCCTCAGCTTTTGGAACTTCGCTTCTATTGTATTCATTTTTTTGCTGAGCCAACTCTTTCATCTTGGCTTCAATCTTAGGAAAATCTGAATCTGTAATGACTTTTCCTTCAGGAAGATCAACATCATAATAAAAACCATTCTCAATGCTGGGTCCTATTCCAAGCTTTATTCCCGGATACATTGCCTCCAGTGCTTCAGCCATTAAATGTGCTGAAGAATGCCAAAATGCGTGTTTTCCTTCTTCATCATCCCACTTGTGAAGTTTAATACTGGAATCATTAGTTATTAGCCTTTGCAGATCCCAAACCTCCTCGTTAACTGTAATGGATAAAACTTCCTTTGCTAATCTTGGGCTTATATCAACTGCAATCTGGTATCCCGAAACTGCTTCATTATATTCTTTTATCGAACCGTCTGGCAATGTTATTTTAATCATTTCAAATCTGTTTCAAATTCAAGAGTGCAAAGATATAAATTCTTTATAGAATTCGTGATGCAAATCTTTAATTTATATTAGTATTTTTAGTGTCAATTTTAATTGATAACAATATTTTAAACCATTGGTTTACTATCATCGTCATATTAAAAAATATTAAAACTATGAAATACTTAAAAAACACCCTGTCCATTATTTTATGTAGCATTCTAGCCGTTAACACGCTTGCTCAAAAAATTCAAAATGAAATCACATTAGAAGATATTTATGTAAACGGGAAGTTTTCTGAGCGTGGTGTAAGTGGACTCAGATCGATGAATGATGGAGAATACTTTACAACGCTTGAAGGAAAGCGAAAAATAGTAAAATACAGTTATAAAACTGGCGAAGTTGCTGATATATTGTTTAATACCATTGATTCAAATTTTGAAATTCAGGCTTATGAGTTTTCATCAGATGAAAGTAAAATTTTGTTAGCAGTAAATGCAGAATATATATATCGAAGATCTTATACAGCGGATTATTACGTGTATGATATAGTCAGTCAGAAATTAAATAAATTAAGCGATAATGGACGACAAAAATATGCACACTTTTCTCCTAATGCATTAAAAGTTGGTTTTGTTCGTGACAATAACATTTTCGTGAAAGATTTAAAAACCAACGCAGAAACTCAAATTACCTTCGATGGAAAATTTAATTACATTATAAATGGTGGAACAGATTGGGTTTATGAAGAGGAATATTCATTTACCAGGGCATTTTTCTGGTCTCCTAACGGAGATAAAATTGCATATTACAAATTTGATGAAAGTGAAGTGAAGGTTTTCAACATGACCAAATACAATAATGATCTTTACCCGGAGAATTATGCATTTAAATATCCTAAAGCAGGAGAGAAAAATTCTGTGGTTAGCATCCACGTTTATGATTTGGCTTCGAAAGAAACAAGCACAATGGATATTGGCAAGGAAAAAGATCAATACATTCCAAGAATTAAGTGGACAACAGAAAACAATAAACTTTCGATTATCAGACTAAATCGATTGCAAAATCATATTGAAATTTTATTGACAAACACAGACACCGGTGATTCTAGAGTTATTTACGAAGAAAAGAATAAATACTATATCACTCGTATAAAAGATTGGTATATGACAACCACAGCTGATGGTAGATATTTTATAATTAACAGTGAAAAAAATGGATGGAATCACTTGTATTTATACGATATGAATGGAAAACTGATCAATCAATTAACCAATGGAGAATGGGAAGTTACAGATTTTTATGGTATTGATGATGAAACTCAAACCGTTTATTATCAATCAACAGAAGAGTCTTCCATTAAAAGAGCTGTCTATTCAATAAAATTGGATGGAAGTAAAAAGAAAAAGCTTTCAGAGAAGGCTGGAAATAACAAAGCAGATTTTAGTAAAGGATTTAAATATTACGTTAATACCTATAGCAGCTTAAAAACACCAAAACACATTACTCTTCATAATAAAAAGGGCAAATTAATCAGGGTACTAGAAGATAATCAAGAATTAAAACAAGCGATCCATGATTATAACTTTGCTCCTGTTGAGTTTATGACCATTAACACTCCATCGAGTAAATGGGACTTAAATGCTGTAATGATTAAGCCTAATAATTTTAACCCGGATAAAAAGTACCCCTTAATGGTGTTCTTATATGGAGGACCTGGTTCGCAAATTGTACAAGATTCTTGGGTTCGACGTCAGGCTTTTCATCAATTATTAGCACAAAAAGGATATGTTGTGGTTTATATAGATAATAGAGGAACCGGGGGAAGAGGCGAGGAATTTAAAAAAATGACCTACGGACAATTAGGGAAATATGAAACCATAGATCAGATTGAAGCGGCTGAATATTTGAGTAATCTAACTTATATCGACGAAAACAGAACAGGAATATGGGGTTGGAGCTACGGAGGTTTTATGTCTGCTTCCTGCTTATTTCATGGTGCCAAGGTTTTTGAAATGGCAGTTTCGGTTGCACCAGTTAGTTCGTATCGATATTATGATTCTATTTATACTGAGCTTTACATGGGATTACCTGGAGATAATGCTTCAGGTTATGATGATAATTCATTGTTATCCAATGTAGATAAACTAAAAGGTGAACTATTATTGATACATGGAACCGGAGATGATAATGTACATTTCCAGAATTCTATTGAGCTATCAAGAAAACTAACAGAAGCTAATAAACAATTTGAAATGCAATTCTATGTAGATAAAGCACATAGCATTCGCGGAGGTACAACCAGATTACACTTATTCACAAGAATTACAGATTTTATTCTAGAAAACTTATAAGAAAATTAAGAATTTGTTATTTTTGCAATCATGTTGCCCAGATGGTTAAATTGGTAGACACGCCAGCTTGAGGGGCTTTTACTTTTTCTTAATTGAAAATGACCGTAATAGCTGATTATTACTATGTTTAATAAAGAACTGTTGCCAAATATAAAAAAAAATTGTAAACAATTCGTAAACATTTTCACTAAGTAGGTTTTTTGATATATTTGCAAAAATTATGTTTGCCCAGCTGTT
>PKTC01000198.1 GCA_002869305.1 Marinilabiliales bacterium | reverse complement strand
TATACTCTTTGCCAACTTCATCCAAAAGAACAACATAATCGCCGGCATTAAAATGATTTAAAATAAGTTCTCCCTCCTTTTGTTTTTGTTGTTCCTCAGATAAATTTTTAGTATTCTTCAAATCAGGAATTACGAAAAATTCAAATGTTAAATAATGCTTTAATCTATTGATGTATTTATCGATTCCTAGCTTCAAATATTCTTCATCTGTTTTACCTATTAACAAAAGTTTAATTTTCATATATTAGCTTTGGTTTTTTTATTGGTGATTTTTTTATAATTTTCGCAAAATAAATGCCAGAATTGTATCAATTGGCACAGTTTATGGTTTAGTTTTTGCGACAACATATCGCAAACTTAAGAAGATTTGAAATGAAAACCTTGAAAAAAGCGTTACCATTAGTAATCCTATTCTCATTTATATTCAATTTGGGCTCTTTTACTCTTAACGAAGAAGTGCCTCGTGATATAGCTATAGCTTTTAGGGTTGGTAACGCCGAAGTTCTTGCTCGTTATTTCAATAGCACAATAGAACTTGTTCTTTTAGATAAAGAAGATGTTTACAGCAAAGTTCAAGCAGAACAAATTGTAGATAATTTTTTCATTGAATATTTTCCAAAAAAATTTGAATTTATTCACCAAGGTGGTAAAGGGGAATCTAAGTTTGCAATCGGAAAATTAGAAACTTTTAACGGAACATTTCGTGTAACCATTTTAATTAAACAAGTAGGCGAAAAACAACTCATACACCAAGTCAGAATAGAAACTGAAAATGAATAATGAATTTCTTGATGCTTTAATAAAAAATGCCATTGCCGAAGATATTGGTGATGGTGATCACTCATCACTTTCATGTATTCCTGAAACATCTACGGGCAAGGCTCAGCTTCTTATTAAACAAGATGGAATTTTAGCCGGAATCGAAATCGCAAAAAAAGTATTTAATATTATTGATGATTCGCTTAGTTTTGAGCAGTTTCTCTTTGATGGAAATGAAATTCATACCGGAGATAGAGCTTTTATTGTTGAAGGCAAAGTCCATTCAATCTTGCAAGCCGAAAGGTTAGTTCTAAATATTATGCAAAGAATGAGTGGTATTGCTACAGTTACAAAAACGTATGCCAACAAGCTGGTTGGCACAAAAGCTAAAATATTAGATACGAGAAAAACTACTCCCGGATTGCGCTATTTAGAAAAACTTGCTGTAAAAATTGGTGGAGGAGAGAATCACAGAATGGGCTTGTATGATATGATCATGCTAAAAGATAATCATATTGATTTTGCAGGAGGAATTGCACCAGCAATCACAAAGGCAAATGAATATCGTCGAGCTCACAAGAAAGATCTCAAAATAGAAATAGAAGCCAGAAACCTGGCTGAAGTTAAGGCGATCATAAATTTTGGTGATGTTGATCGCATAATGCTAGATAATTTTAATTATAATGATACTCGAGAAGCTGTAAAATTAATTGGAGGTCGATTTGAAATAGAATCATCGGGAGGAATTACATTGGAAACCATTAGGGAGTATGCACTGTGCGGAGTGGATTTTATTTCAGTAGGAGCATTAACTCATCAAATAAAAAGTTTGGATATGAGCTTAAAAGCTATTTAATTTACCTAGTGTTTTAAGCAAAAAGTTCCATATGTCAGAATTAAATAAGAACAACTCTTTTCTTAAATCTAAAACCAAGAAAATAAAGGCGATAGCCAAAACATTATCTGTTCCCGGATTCGAAGGGGTTCCCATTTATGATGTTGTTAAGTTTTTTATTTCTGGTGCTAAAAATGGTTATTTGGCAACCAGAGCTTCTGCTATTGCCTTTAATTTTGCATTAGCGATTTTTCCTTCCATGTTGTTTTTATTTACTATGATACCTTTTATACCGGTTAAAAACCTACAAATTGAATTGCTTCAATTATTAAAAGATTTCTTACCTCAAAATGCTTTTCAATATTTTGAATCAACCTTGATCTCAGTGGTGACTGTAAAAAAGATCGGTGCTTTTTCAATCGGTGCTTTTTTTAGTTTAATCTTCTCCACTAATGCAGTACATGCACTCATTCAGGCTTTTAACAATACATATCACACCATAGATACACGAAATTGGACTGCAATAAGAATTGTATCTACCTTTTTAGTATTCATGATTTTTATTTTAATTGCTTCTTCCGTATTATTAATAACCTTTGGTCAATTTTTTCTTCAAAAAATAGTAGAGGCCGGCATACTTGAAATAAATATTATTTATTACCTAATACTGGCTACGAAATGGATTGTGATTGTAGCTTTGTTCTTTTTTTCTATATCGTTTTTATATTATTTTGCACCGGCTAATAAGACAAAATGGAAATTTATGTCTGTAGGTTCAACACTTGCTACCATACTAGCACTTTTATCTTCGCTAGGATTTTCGTATTTTGTAAATAATTTTGGACAATACAATAAATTATACGGTTCCATTGGAACAATTATGGTAGTTTTATTGTGGTTATATTTTAACTCCTTTGCTCTCATACTGGGTTTCGAGCTTAATGCCAGTATAAATAATGCCCGAATGTAAAACAGTTCAAATTAAAGATTCTTGTGCTATGGATAAAAAATATGACAAAATCAGAAATGAATACAGGCAAAAACCTTTTGGTAAAAAAATTGCAGAACGAGATCCTTTTAAGCAATTCAGCGACTGGATGGATGTTGCGATAGATTCAGGAATTAAAGAACCAACTGCTATGGCTCTTGCAACTGTTGGTAAAAATTTACAACCCTCAAACCGGATGGTTTTATTAAAGGAAATAAGAAACGATAATTTTATATTTTATTCCAATTACGATAGTAAAAAAGGCAAGCAAATTGATGAAAATCATTTTGGAAGTCTTCTTTTTTATTGGGCTGAATTAGAATAACAAATTCGAATAGAAGGTAGAATTGAGAAAGCTTCTAAAGAAATATCTGAAGAGTATTACTTAACACGCTCAGCCAAAAGAAGAATAGGTGCATGGGCATCACCACAAAGTCAGGAAATTCCAAATAGAAAATATTTAGAAGATAAACAGGCTGAGTTTGAAAAAAAATTTGCCGGCGAACCTAATAAAAAGCCAGAAAATTGGGGTGGATATATTCTGATCCCATACAAAATGGAGTTTTGGCAAGGCCGTCCCAACCGTTTGCATGACCGAATTGAATATTATTTGGATGATAATGAATGGAAAATTAGAAGACTTGCACCATAATAACCCTTTTAAACTAAAATCAAATTAATAATCAAATCCAAAATAAAAGTGCCCAGCTAAATACCTTTGGCGGCGTATTTACCCCTTCTTTACTAACTATTTTAGGTGTAATAATGTACCTTAGATTTGGTTGGGTTGTTGGAAATGTTGGTTTAATTGGAACATTAATAATTGTAACCCTTTCAACCTCCATAACTTTTTTAACTGCTTTATCAATTGCAGCCATTGCTACTAATGCTCCTGTAAAAAGTGGTGGAGCATATTTCATGATTAGTAGATCTCTGGGAATTGAAATTGGAGGAGCCATTGGAATACCATTGTATCTGGCCCAAGCCTTTTCTGTTGCCCTATATATAATTGGTTTTTCAGAAAGTATTGTTTCAATATTTCCAGCTGTTGATATAAAAATAGTTGGAATAATAACTACCATTGTATTGGGAACATTATCCTTGTTTTCAACCAAAGCAGCTATTCGAGCACAATACATTATTCTTGGAGTAATTGCCTTATCCTTATTGTCTCTCGTATTTGGAGGTCCCATAGAAAATTCACAAATTGAGATGTGGGGAGTACCATCATCAGAGGCAGTTAACTTCTGGAAAGTTTTCGCAGTTTTTTTCCCAGCTGTTACAGGTATTATGGCTGGTGTAAATATGTCTGGTGACTTAAAAGATCCTTCAAAATCAATCCCGAAAGGAACTTTTATTGCGGTTGGTGTAGGTTATGTAATATATATGACTCTGCCCATGATTCTGGCCACTAGAGCGGACGCGAAAACATTGGTTGAAAACCCAATGATTATGCAACAAATCGCCTTTTGGGGTGGCGCCATATTATTAGGTATTTGGGGTGCCACTCTTTCAAGTGCAGTTGGAAGCTTAATGGGTGCCCCCAGGGTTCTGCAAGCCTTAACAAACGATAAGGTCATTCCAAGACAATTCTCTTTTCTTGGGAAAGGTTCCGGCAAGGAAAAAATACCAAGATGGGCTACTATTTTTACCATTGTTTTAACATTAATACTGGTTTATCTGGGCAACCTTAACACCATAGCCCCTATTCTGACCATGTTCTTTCTAACAACTTATGGAATCTTGAATATAACTGCAGGTATCGAAAAACTGGTTGAAAGCCCATCATTTAGGCCTAAATTCAAAGTACACTGGTTATTTTCACTACTAGGAACTATTGGGTGCTTTGCAGTAATGTTTTTAATCAATCCAATTGCAACCATTATCGCAATAATTTTCATAAGTATTGTTTATACATGGCTTCGAAGACGAAACTTAAAAGCCACCTGGGGTGACGTACGAAGTGGAATGTTATTACAAATCATACGATATGCCTTACTACGATTAGAAAAAGAAGCAAGTCCGAAAAGCTGGCGAC
>PKTC01000309.1 GCA_002869305.1 Marinilabiliales bacterium | reverse complement strand
TGTTTTGTTTAAACTATTGTTTTATAGAGAGTTAATAAATATATATTAAAGAACTTTTTTGTAATAATTAAAAAAAATAATATTTTTTTATAAAACATTTGGATTTACATAATAAGATACTACTTTTGCAATCGCAAAATGTTCGACTCAATAGCTCAGCTGGTAGAGCACATCCCTTTTAAGGATGGGGTCCAGGGTTCGAGCCCCTGTTGGGTCACTAAAAAGAGAAGTTTTTTACTTCTCTTTTTTTGTTTCCATACTATTTAGAAACAATTTATGTTCATCGCTTAGAATATCAAATTGGCGCAAAGATCATTTCTGCTTTCGTGATAGAACAATAAGGTTTGTAAATTCACAATACAGATACGCACTAATAAACAACTCTTTAGGGATGTATAAATAATTTGCGAGGAATCGTTATATTTAGCTGAGTATTTTAAAAATATTATTGGTAGTAATTTTAAACCGAGCATGAATATTCACCATCTGGATAATGTCCTAAATTATAATAATGTATATTACATGGTTGTTCTAATTATTAACAAGCTTTTTTTTCTTTAATAGTGCTTTATTGATCCGTTTTACAAATCCCGGACCTTCGTAGATAAAGCCTGTATATATTTGAATTAGAGTTGCTCCTGCTTCAATCTTATCAAGTGCATCTTGTTCGCTCATAATACCACCTACTCCAATTATTGGAATGGCGCAATCAGATTTATCAGAAATATATTTTATGATTTCAGTCGATCTTTTTGATAATGGCTTACCACTAAGTCCACCATTTGCAATTTCATCTACCTGTTTTTTATCAGTTTTCAGGTTTTCTCTTGATACCGTCGTGTTTGTTGCAACCAATCCATCAATGCCAGTAATATTAAATGTTTCAACCACATCATCCAACTGATTATCTGTTAAATCAGGCGATATTTTTAATAATATTGGCTTATAAAGCGATTTATCTCTTCTTAACTGGGTAAGCTTATTTAAGATCATAATCGTGGAATCCTTATCCTGCAACTTTCGCAAGTCCTTAATATTAGGGCAACTAAGATTTACAACAAAATAATCTACATGATCATATAGCTTTTCGAAACAAATTATATAATCGTTTAAAGCATCTTCATTAGTAGTAGCAGTATTTTTACCAATATTTCCACCAATAATTACTCTATGTTGATTTTTCTGTAGTTGATTTATTGCATAATCAACACCTTTATTATTAAAACCCATGCGATTAATTAGCCCCTTATCTTTTGGTATTCGAAAAGATCTTGGTTTTGGATTTCCTTTTTGTGCAACTGGAGTAACCGTTCCAATTTCTATAAATGAGAATCCAAAATTTGAAAATTGATTATATACTTCAGCATTTTTATCAAAACCAGCAGCAAACCCAACAGGATTTTCTAATTCCATGCCTAAAAAATTGGTTTTTAAGCTATTATCTTGAAATGTATATAAGTTTCTGATAAGATTTCCAATCCCAGGTATTTTAAAGCCTATTTTAAGGATATTAACGATTAAATGATGAACTGTTTCGGGTTGTAATAAAAATAGAATAGGGCGTATTATATTTCGATACATGAGTTTTTTTGCAAAGATAATATAGAAATCCGAATTTTATTCTGGTTTATACTCTTTAAAGGAACCATTTGAATAAAATATAATAACGCGATCAATTGAATTGGATTTAACGGAAGAAATTTCATCTTCCTTAGATAATCTTACTATTTCCCTCTCAGATTCCATTTTTTCTTCATTATCACTTGATAAATTTGAAATATTCGATTCTCGTGAAGTTAATTCTTGATCATTTAATTGATTTTTAGAATCATTAAACAAGGAAGGTTGATTACTATACATGTTTCCTTTTCCTGTAATTAACCACTGTGCATCCAAGTCAGGGTAGGCTATGAGCATTTTTTCAATAAAATCAAAACTAGGTTTATTTCTTCCTGATAAGATGTGAGAAATACTTGAACGTTGTACGCCTATTTCATCTGCAAATTTAGTTGAAGTAAGATTATTTGCACTTAAAAATTGAATGATCCTGTCTTTCATATATGTAAACAATTATTATTACAAATGTAATCATATTATTGTTTACAGTTGTAACTTTTTTAAGTATTTAGTAATATTACATTTGTAATTTAGAATGGTGGCTCTTTTAAATAAAATGTACTGCCTGTTTATAATAAATGAGAAAAGTTGCTAATAAATAGGATAATCTTAAATATTCACATTATATCATTATTTTAATGCTAAATAAAATCTTATAGTTCTATTATAAATCCATAAAATATTGGAAATTATAATAGTTTTTTACAATAGAATAGTGTTTAATAAGTATTGCTTTAATTCTATTATTTAAATAACAGATTATGTGTATTTTAACGTGTGAAAAAGTAGTTGAAATCTAAGTTTATTAAGAAAAAGAAGTGTTTAATGTCATTAATTACTTTAGTTTAATTTTGCAATTAATTGATCTGATGATTATTATAGTATTTTAGAATGTATATTCGGTTATAATATGAAAGTGTTGATAAATGTAACCAACTAATGACTTAATTGTGATTTACATATGTAATTTATAGTCTAATTTATGTGGATTACATTTGTAACTTGTTTATTTATTTACAAATGTAATTGGTACTTTAGTAATTTATTAGATTACTTTTACAAATTATTAAACCGGCTTAAAGAGTATTGTTGATTTTATAAAATATTTATCTGCCTGAGATTTCCATATTTAAAATCTTAATTGATCTTAATACGTAATATTAAATTCTCAGGAATAAATATTTTTAAGTATTTTAACACTAATATTAAACTTAACTCCTATTTTTTGATCAAAACTTAAATCATTACATTTATAATTCCATTATAAAATTGAACTTATGAAAAAAATTGCATTACACTGGCAAATTTTAATTGCGTTATTTCTCGCGATATTGTTTGGAATTTTCTTTCCAAACCAAGTTAAATATGTTAGTTGGATGGGAGATATATTCTTAAGAGCACTAAAAATGATCATAGTTCCATTGATTCTAAGTTCCATTATATCTGGAGTAACTAATATCGGTAATGCAGAGAATCTTGGTAGACTAGGCTTTAAAACTATTATTTATTATATGGCAACAAGCACAATTGCTATTGTAACGGGATTATTCCTTGTAAATATAATAAAACCTGGGATTGGCGCTGATCTAAATCTAGCGCAAGCCGTTGATTTGGAAGTAGAGCCAGATAGTTTAGGAACTACTATAATAAAAATAATACCTGATAATATTTTTCAATCGCTCTCTAATAACTCTCAAATGTTGTCTGTAATATTTTTCGCCTTATTGTTCGGGTTTTTTATTACAAGGGTGAATGACAAGCAGAGTAAGGTTCTTTCAGACTTCTTTGATGCTGTTTTTGAAGTAATGATGAAAGTAACTATGTTCATTATAATTTTTACTCCCTTAGGAATTTTTGGTTTAGTTGCTGAAAAAGTAGCAGAGCAAAGTGATCTAATTGCTCTGATGCAAAGTATGGGATTGTATATGGGAACAGTGATCTTAGCCCTAGCAATTCATGGAACTATAACTTTGCCTTTAATTACTCGTTTCATTGGAAAGTCAAATCCTTATAAGCATTTTAATAATATACGCACACCTTTAATTACAGCATTCTCAACCTCTTCCTCGGGTGCTACTTTGCCATTAACCATGGAGGCTGTTGAAAATAATTCAGGTGTTTCAAACAAAATAACTAGTTTCACACTTCCTTTAGGAGCTACAATTAACATGGATGGTACGGCATTATACGAATGTGTTGCTGTAATATTTATTGCGCAAGCATACGGCATGGAACTTTCTGTAGTTCAACAAATCATTATTGTAATTACAGCATTATTAGCATCCATAGGAGCAGCGGGAGTTCCAATGGCCGGGTTAGTTATGATTACCATTATTTTAACTGCTGTTGGTTTACCACTTGAAGGTGTAGGTTTAATTTTAGCAGTGGATAGAATCCTTGATATGTTTAGAACCTCAATTAATGTGTGGAGTGATAGTTGTGGTGCAGTTATTATAGCAAAATCGGAAGGCGAACAATTAAAGGTATAAAAAAGGAACATCCAATTGATGTTCCCATTTTTGCTGCTGTATATTAATAGTATAGAAAGTATATTTAATATCTACGTACACGGCCTGTTCCAGTAATAAGATCATCAACAATCGGTTCACCTATATAGTAAATGTTTCCGGATCCGGTAATTACTGCTCTTAAATAGTCTTCGGTGTTTACATACATGTTTCCTGATCCTGTAATTCTTGCTTCACACTTTAGCTGAAATAATTCTAAACTGCGAATATTTCCTGAGCCAGTAATTTCAAATTCACTGCGGTCGGTTATCCCTGAGACTTTAATATCGCCAGAACCTGATATTTTAGCATCTAAATCCATGACATCAACTTGAGCAAAATCGATTCGACCAGAACCAGTTAGTTCTAAACTAAGAAATTCATTTGTTAAACTATCACAAATTATTTTTCCAGAACCTGCAAGAGTTGCTCCCTCAAACTCAGGAGTGGTTACATATATTTTCATTGGTTAACTGCTATATATATTAAAGTCCTCTT
>PKTC01000052.1 GCA_002869305.1 Marinilabiliales bacterium | reverse complement strand
TTTCCAATAAAGAATTTAAGGAGTTAAAATATTCGTAAACAGCTTCGTCCATATTACCAAGTTCAACAATAAGGGTGTCATTCAAGTTTGCATATTCTGCCAGCATACCAAATGTAAAATCTTTCCCATCTTGCCATTCATCTTCAGTAATATATATTACATCATCCCATACGGAATTAACATAAAGTTTTAGTCTATAATAGTTTACTACATCAATTTCATCATGAAAGTAGGTTAAAACATAATAATCTTCAGGTTCTCCTTGTATTGCAGTTGCTTTATCATAACTCACAAATTCAATTGGGGTAATATCAGGCATTGTTGATGAGGCTTTATATTCTTCACCATCAATATCTACAGTTAAGGTATATGTTCTTCCAATAACTCCTTCAATGCTTGCCGTTTCATAAATACCAGGAGAAACCTCACTAAGAGTTTCTGAATTTCCTTCACTGTCGTTAATTATAACCAAAGCATCACTAACAAAGGATTGCTCGGAGGAACTAAAATAATTTGTTGTACGGCTTATTTTTACTAAATATGGGCCCTGTTGATTCGTTATGGTGCCTTCGATTACCAAATGCGGATCAGAAGAGTTAAGATTTATATCTATTACATCTTCGCAGGAAGCGAATAGTATAATAATAGCTGTTATATATAAGATGTTTTTCATTTTTTTAAAATTTAAAATTATATGTAATGGATGGAACCCAGGTAAATAAAGTCATTCTTACTGCTTCTGTTTTTGTTGGGTCAGCTTCACTTTCCTGGAATCTTATAGAATAGGCATTTTTTCTACCATATGCATTATACAATGAAAAATTCCAGCTGGCTTCACGGCCTTTTTTCTTTTGTTTTGTATAAGTTGCACCAATATCTAATCTATGGTAATCTGGCATTCTATATCCATTTCTTTCTGTGTAATAGCCTACGGTGTTTCCTTCTATTTCATATTTACCACTTGGGAATGTTACAGCATTTCCGGTATAGTAAACCCATGTTGCAGACATGTTCCACTTTTTATTAAACTGATACATTCCAACAATTGAAACGTCATGTAATCGATCATATTTGGTTGGATACCAACTTCCATTATTTACTTCATCAAACTTCTTTTCTGTTTTAGAATAGGTGTATCCAATCCATCCGGTAAGTTTTCCTGAAGTTTTTTTAATTAAAAACTCAGCACCATATGACCTTCCCTTACCAAATACAATTTGTGATTCAATATGAGGATTAAAAAATAGGTTAGCACCGTTTTCAAAATCAATCTGATTTTTTAGGTCTTTATAATAAATCTCAACAGATGTTTCAATCTGATTATCATTAAAGTTTCGGAAATAACCTATGGAGATTTGGTCTGCAATTCCCGACTTTACTATGCTACTGCTTGGAATCCATGCATCCATTGGAGTTCCTGCTGTCGAGTTAGAAAGAAGATGTAAATTTTGCCTGCTTCTTGAATAAGCAAGTTTAACTGAACTCTTATTATTTAGGCTGTAAGTAGCAGCAAAACGAGGTTCGAGTCCACCATAAGTTTTAATTATTTCATTCGATTTATAAGAAATAGTATCAGTAACATTGTTATCAGCATCATAGGAATATACATCACCAGGACCCATTACCATGAACAAAGAATACCTTAAACCATAATCCAGCTGCAAGTTATTGATTAATTTAAGTTCGTGAGAAATATAACCAGCAATTTCATATGCATAATCTTTTTCAAGTACAAACGAATTAAAGTTTTCGTTTCCAGAAATTTCACCTGGTCTGAAGGTATGATAGATAGCATTTGCTCCAAATTTTAGCGTGTTTTTTGGATTTATATAATAGGAAAAATCTTCTTTTATATTCATGTCGTTAATACCAGAATAGATTGACATTTTAAACTCGTCAACATTCATATTAAGATCATAATCGTAGTTGCTAATAATTAACGAACTATTTAAAAATAGTTTATCACTAAATAAATGATTCCAACGAATTGTTCCAGTAGCATTTCCCCAATCAAATCCAAAAACATCATCAAAGTTAAAAACATCACGGCCAAAATATCCGGACATATAGATTCTATTTTTCTCGTTAATTATGTAATTGGCTTTCATATTTAAATCGTAGAAATAAAGCTTGGTATTACTTGCGGATTCATCCGAAAATAATGGGAAGAAAAGATCAATATAGGTTCTTCTCCCGGATATTATAAAAGAGCCTTTTTCTTTAACAATCGGACCTTGTAATGTTAACCTGGATGAGATTAAACCTAAACCTCCCGAAACTTCATGCTTACGCATATTACCTTCGTTCATCTTTATATCCAAAACGGATGAAAGTCTTCCACCATATTCAGCAGGTCCTCCGCCTTTAATCATCTTAACATCTTTAATGGCATCTGAATTGAATACAGAGAAAAATCCTAATAAATGCGAAGCATTATATACGGTGGCTTCGTCTAATATCACCAGGTTTTGGTCCGTACCTCCGCCGCGAACGTTAAAACCACTACTACCTTCACCTGCTGATTTAATTCCAGGCATTAATTGTATTGTTTTCATCAAATCTTGCTCGCCAAATAAGATGGGAACGGCAGCTATTTCTTTAGGAGTAATTTTAAAAGAACCTACTTCAACGGATTTAATGTTATGATCTTTTCGTCGGGCTTTAACAACTACTTCATCAATTTCGAGCGTATTTTCAATTATTTCTACATTGAGCTTTTTACTCTGATTAAGATCAACAATAATTTCCGAAGCTTTAAATCCAATATAACTGTACTGAACTGAATAATATCCTTCGGGAACTGTTAGAGAATAGAATCCATACACATTGGTAGATGTGCCTATATTAAGATCTTGAATATAAATAGTAGCTCCAATTAGTTCTTCACCATTAGCGGAATTCTTTACATATCCGCTAATAGTGTGTGTACTGTTGCTACCATCTCCATTTTGGTATGCACTGGGTCTTTTTGGAAATAATAAGACCTTAGTTTTTGTAATCTTAAAGTCTATTTTTTTTCCATCCAATAAATTATCTAGAAAATCGGAGAGTAACATTTCCTGCTTTTTAAAGCTCACCTTATAATTTAAAGATATGGCACTTGTATAAGCAAAAACTATGTTTTCCTTCTTTTCTATTTTATTCAGAAGCTCCTTAGCTGATCCTGTAAATTCAGGAATTTCAATTTTGAGCTTACCTGCATCAGCTTGAGCACAGCCTAACTTCAAGATGAGAAGTAAAACACCAGTCGCTATAATGTGCCTAGCTGTTAGGCTTAAAAATGATTGTGTCATTAATAATTTCGTGTTTTGTGTTAAATAAAAGATTTAATTCATCCAAAACAGCTTCTAAAGGTTGATTATCGAATGTTGTGGTTAGGTTGGGAAAATTAGCATGTTCTCCTTCAAATACTATTTCGCGTAAATAATATTTTTGAATTAACTGAATTGCTTCCTGCAGAGGTGTTTCCTCAAATTTCAGAACTCCCGTTTTCCAGGCCAAAAAGTTATTATCTTTTAACTTCTCTTTTCTTACACCTGTTTGGTCAGCACTGTAAATTCCTTGTTCTCCTGCTTTTAACATTAAGGTTTCATCTTGTTTAGAAATAGAAAATGCTACTAAACCTGATACCACCGACACTTTTACCTCTTCCGATTCATCAGAATAAATATTAAAACTAGTTCCTAACACCTCAACAGTAGATTCCAAAGTTGTAATTCTGAATGGAAGTTCTTCATTTCTTTTAACCTCAAAAAATGCTTCACCTTTAAGGGAAAGATTTCTATTATCCTTTCCAAAATCTTTGGAAAATGAAATTTCTGAATTTCTATTCAGGTATACGATTGAACCATCTGCTAATTTAAAGGGTTCATTAATATTTATATCATTACCGGCAATAATAAGTTGTTTTGAATCAAAAACGATGGTTTTAAGAAGAACCGATATTCCCAAAAGGACAATTAGCATTGCCGCTAATCGAATTAGATTATTCTTTTTGAAATCAATTGAAAGAGTCTTTGAGTTAGGTAATTCTATATAATCACCCACTTTATTACCTTCTTGAACTTTCTGAACAACCGAATCCCAATTCCTTTTAAGTGAATTTTCATCAATGTTAACTAACTGATAAGTCTTTTTGAGCTGCTCGAAATCTTTAGCATTTTGTTAAGATGCGTCCATCCAACTTTTAAAAAGACTAATTTCATCCATACTGGCTGTATTCTCAATTATCCTGAGTAACATTGTTTCATCGATATGTATCTGCTCCTTTTTCATCGTTTTCTGTAGTTGAAACAACTATCTTTTATTTACCCTACACTTTTTTTTATTTTTTCAGAAATAAATTCATTACATATAAACATAGTACCATAATATCTTTAAGCTCAAGGCGTAAAGCTTGTAATGCTTTTGAAATATATTTCTCCACTGTTTTGTGCGAAATATTCATTTCTTCCGCTATTTCGTAATATTTTAATTTATTGTATTTACTTAATATAATGGCTTCTCTCCACTTATCAGGTAATTTATTTACAGCCTCATGCACTTTATCTTTTATTTCAAATTCCGATGTTGTCTCATGCTCCTGATTTTCCTCTGTGTCAGCTAGAACTGCTGAGTCCTGTAT
>PKTC01000130.1 GCA_002869305.1 Marinilabiliales bacterium | reverse complement strand
TTTCCAAATAATATCCGAAAAAAATTTATCCTTTTTTTCTTCGCAGCATTTCTTACATTTCCTCTTAGAACTTATCCCCGATTAGGGAGTGCAAATATAGTTACTGTTTTTAATTCTGCAACCCTTTTGCTATATTTTTTTCACTGATTTAACATAAATGATTATAAAACAATAAAATAATTTTCTAATTTTATCTCACAATTAGAGTCTTATTATCATTTTCAAATAAAAGTTTTATATTCGCTCCTCTTAAACAACTCTTATTATATTATAATGAAGAATCAGAATAGACTAGTAATAATTCCAACCTATAATGAAAAGGAAAATATTGAAAGAATGGTTAGGAAGGTATTCTCTTTAACATTGCCATTTGATTTGCTCATAATTGATGATAATTCTCCGGATGGAACAGCGGATGTAATTAAATCTTTGCAAAAAGAATATCCTAACCAACTATTTCTTCTTGAAAGAAAGGGAAAATTAGGATTAGGTACGGCCTATATTACCGGTTTTAAATGGGCCCTCGAAAGAGATTATGAATATATCTGTGAAATGGATGCTGATTTTTCACACAACCCTGAAGATCTAATTAGCTTACATGAAGCTTGTGAAAAAGGCGGTGCTGATTTATCGATAGGATAAAGGTATATATCAGGAGTTAATGTTGTAAATTGGCCTATGGGACGGATTCTAATGTCCTATTTTGCTTCTAAATATGTTCGTTTTATTACCAGAATGAAAATTCAGGACACTACAGCAGGATTTAAATGTTATACAAGAAAAGTTCTTGAAACCATCAACTTAGATAAAATAAAGTTGAAGGGATATGCATTTCAGATTGAAATGAAATTTACAACGTGGAAATTTGGATTTAAGATTGTGGAAGTTCCTATTATTTTCACTGAGCGTCAGGAAGGAGTTTCTAAAATGAGTGGTGGGATTTTTAACGAGGCTGTTTGGGGCGTTATCAAGATGAAATTCAGAAGCTTTTTTAGAAAATATGAGATAGCAAAATAAATACCTATAATATAATGTATGATTTGCTGATTAAAAATGTTACCATAATAAATGAAGGCATCGAAACTGAGGGAGGTATAATAGTTCATGAAGGTAAAATACTAAAAATTATATCTGATACTGATTCTGCCAAATATGAAAGTAAGAAAACAATAAATGGACAGGGCAAATATCTTCTACCTGGAATTATTGATGATCAAGTTCATTTTAGAGAACCTGGTCTAACTCACAAAGCAGAAATATACACCGAATCCAAAGCGGGTATTGCAGGTGGTATAACTTCCTATATGGACATGCCGAATACAGTTCCACAAGCAACTACCATAGATCTTTTAGAAGAAAAATATGCGATTGCTGCTAAAAAATCATTATCAAATTTCTCCTTTTATTTGGGTGCCACGAATGATAATATTAAAGAGATAAAAAAAGTGAATCCTACAAACGTGTGTGGTGTAAAAGTATTTATGGGCTCCTCAACAGGGAACATGTTAGTTGATAATATTGATTCTTTATCCAAAATATTTAAGGAGTCGCCTGTTTTAATTGCCACGCACTGTGAAGATGAAGAAACAATAAATAAAAACACAATACTATATAAGGAACAATTTGGTGAAGATATTCCAATAAAATATCACCCAATAATACGAAGTGAAGACGCTTGCTATATATCATCGAGCTTAGCGGTAGAATTAGCAAAAAAATACAATTCAAGATTACACGTTTTACACCTAAGTACTGAGAAAGAACTTAAGTTGTTTGACAACTCTATTTCATACATAGATAAAAGAATTACATGCGAAGTGTGCGTTCATCATTTGTGGTTTTCGGATGAAGATTACGACAAACATGGAACAAAGATAAAGTGGAATCCTGCAATAAAGACAAAAAAGGATCGAGCTGCCTTAATTAAAGGATTAAAAAGTAATAAAATTGATGTGATTGCTACTGATCATGCACCTCATACTATTGAAGAAAAGTCCAATAACTATTTCAAAGCACCTTCAGGTGGGCCTTTGGTTCAACATTCTCTAGTGGCTATGCTTGAATTATATCATAAAGGTGAATTATCATTATCTGAAATAGTTCATAAGATGTGCCATACTCCTGCTGATATTTTCCAAATTGAAAATCGAGGATATATTCGTGAAGGTTATTGGGCCGATTTTGTTCTAATTGATATGAATTCCCCCTGGAAGGTCGATAAAGAGAATCTCTTGTATAAATGCAAATGGTCGCCATTTGAAAATGAGGTCTTTAAATCAAAAATAACACACACCATTGTAAATGGTAATATTGTCTACGACAATGGATATTTTAATGAATCCCTAAAAGGACAAAGACTTACATTTAAAAGATAAATCTAATTCCAAACTTATATATTATGTATCAATCAAATTCCCTTCTTATGGCGCTTGTCATAATTCTGACATTGGCGAGTTGCAATATAAAACAAAATGAGCCTGTTCTTGTAAACCTTGGTGAAGAAAACAATTATTTAGCAATTGCTGATACCATAATAACCGATGTTGTTATCCAAAACCCGGATGAAAATGAATGGACCGACTATACACTTAGAAATTTGAATAAAGAAGCCTTGGTTAATGAGATATTCTCGTCTGTTTATGATGGTAAGTTAACTCCTTATGAGTTCTTCAAAAATGAGCCTTTAACCATTGAAGATGTAAAAAACTTAGAAGATGATCCTGAATTTGACAGGGATCAAATTGGCAAAGTGCAATTTGAAGAAGCCTGGTATTATGATGCAGAAAATCACAAAATGGTAAAAAAAGTGCATTCTATCATGCTTGCGTATGAAATTTACAATCCATTGGGTGAAATAAAAGGTTATAAACCTGCTTTTAAAGTTTATTTTAAAACCGAAGATTAATATAATGCGTGTACTCTTTTTAGATTCAACTCACGAAAGACTTCCTCAGAAGCTTACCCAAGCAGGGTTTGAAGTAGATTACAGACCCGGTAATCCTATAAACCAATTAATTAGCCTCATCCCAAATTATGAAGGTATTATAATAAGGAGTAAAATAAAAATTGATAAAACAATTCTTGATTCTACCAAGCGATTAAAATTTATAGGAAGAGTTGGCGCTGGACTAGAGAACATTGATGTTGAGTATGCAGAATCGAAAGGCATAAAATGTTTCAATTCACCAGAAGGAAACCGTGATGCTGTTGGTGAACAAGCCTTGGGAATGCTATTGGTTTTATTTAACAATATGCTTAAAGCAGATCATGAAGTGCGAGAAGGTAAATGGATCAGAGAAGGTAACAGGGGATTTGAAATTAAAGGAAAAACAATTGGTATTATTGGTTACGGTAACATGGGAAGTGCTTTTGCACAGCGATTAAAAGGATTTGAAGCAACTGTTATAGCTTACGACAAATACAAATTTAATTATTCTGATGATTTTGTTACTGAAAAATCGATGGAAGAACTCTTTAAACAATCAGATATACTAAGTTTACATGTTCCTCTAACTGAAGAAACCAAGTTCATGATTAACGATCAGTTTATCAATCGTTTTAAAAAGAATATATATATAATAAATACAGCCAGAGGGAAAATACTCAAAACAGAGGATTTAGTAAGTAATATAAAATCAGGGAAAGTTTTAGGAGCTGCATTGGATGTGTTGGAATATGAGCAAACATCTTTTGAGGAATTGCATTCTGAAGAAAAATTTCCTGAAGCTTTTCAGTATCTAATTAATAGTAACAAGGTTGTGTTGACTCCCCATATTGCCGGATGGACGCATGAATCAAATATAAAACTTTCAGAATATTTAGCTGATAAGATTATAAAAGCTTTTACCTGATCACAAAATGAGCTGTGTGCCTGCTTCTTTGATCAATGTATATTTTTCGGTTTTTGGTTACACTCTCGATCGCTGCTACAGAATAATGACGAATGGTTAATAACTCCAATTGATCATTATACAAAACCTTGTAGTCTTCCCCAAATTTTTCGATTAATTGCTTAGTTTTATTGTTTGCGTTATCAATACAGAAAGATATACTAATTGCAGAATTCTGGATAAGATTAACCTTTATTCTGTGTTCTGATAAATACTTAAATATCTTACTTAACTCATCCTCAATAACAAAAGAAAGATCTTTTGGAAATAAACTGATTAACATTTGATCCTTCTTAAGAATAAATATAGGTAAGTTTTGATCATACTTTTTAAAACAATCTATTTCTGTTCCTTCCCCATCTGGGTTAATAAATGAACGAACATATAACGGAATATTTTTATTATGTAAAGGCTTAAGAGTCTTAGGATGTATGACTTTGGCGCCAAAATAAGCTAATTCAACCGCTTCCTGATAGGATAATTTATCTAGTTTCCCAGATGTATCAAAATATTGCGGATCCGCATTCATAATTCCATCAACATCCTTCCAGACCACTACTTTTTTTGCATCTAAAAGATTTGCCAGGACTGCCGCCGAATAATCAGAACCTTCTCTTCCTAAAGTTGTTACAAATCCTTTTTTCGATCCTCCAATAAATCCTTGAGTCAAATATATTTTTTCATCATCATAGGTAAAAGTTTTTTTCACTTGATTTCCTGTTAATTCAAAATCAATTGTTGCTTCTCGATATGTATCATCGGTCACAAAAACTTTTCTTATATCCACCCAATTGTTTCTTAATTCCTGGTAGTTTAAATAAGCACTTACTATTTTGGTAGAAAGAATTTCTCCGTATGATACTACCTGATCATATTTTAGGTCATAAGAATCGTAGTCGCTGTCG
>PKTC01000207.1 GCA_002869305.1 Marinilabiliales bacterium | reverse complement strand
CAATACAAACCACATCACCATCATTCATAATGCAATTATTTTTCGTATAATGCAAAGCCAAAGAATTTTTTCCAGATCCAACAATGGAAGGAAAAGCATTTCGTACCGAACCTCCCAATCTGAAATTATACTCAATAAATGCTGCAACTTCACTTTCATTCATGCCAGGTTCAATAATTCCTGCAACTTTTTTCATTGCATTGGACGTAATGTTAATTGACTCCTGAATTAAAACTATTTCTTCCTTTGTTTTAAATGTTCTCATCTTATTCATTATTGCACCCGGATCAACAATAGCTTTAGGAGAATTCCATCGATCAAAAAGAGGTAATATTTCCGTATTTAATTCTTTATTTTCTAAGTTGTAATAAAGATTTTCCTTATTTCTTAAATACTTTGGTAATATTTCATAAAATTCTTCAATTGAGTAGGCCGTATCTGCTCCATATTTATCCAGAGCTCCTTCAATTCCAATTCCCTCTCCATGCCACATTTTTGAGCGCTGCGAGTTAGGCTTCACAAACATAATGTATTCATGCTCTTCGCCGGGTAATAGTAAAAAAGCAAATTCAGGTTCTTCAAAACCTGTTAAATAATATATATTGCTGTTTGCTCGATACTTATAATCAATATCACTATTGCGTTTTGTGACCTCAGGAGCAACAAAAATGGCAATATCATTACCCATATTGCTCATAAAAGTTTCTCTTCGTTGTTTGTAAGTTACGGGTGATATATTTTCTGCGATAGAACTCCCAGAAAACAATAGAATTAGGGATATAACAAGAGCTATTGCTTTTCTCATGATATTAAAATTTGTATTTAGAGTATAAAAGTGATAAATTATTAAGAGGAAAGCAATAATACAATTAGTATATTTAAACTTTGTATATATTTTTTTGTCTTAAGAGTAATTATTTTCAAAATTCGGGATCAAGTAGTATTTAATCAAACTTTTAACAATGAAACAAATCGACAGACGGATAGTTATTGTAGCAGCTTTTATTTTTATAGTAGGTCTAGCTTATGGTTTAATGAAATTTTTGGTATCTCAAAAACCGGAACCATATAGAAGACAGGCAGTAATTGCTAAAAGATATGTTAAAGCAGAAGAAATTAAGTACTCAACTATTGTATCTCCGGTTAGTGCACCTGGCAGAGTTTCTTCCATTTCTGAGATTGATGTGATTGCAGAAGCGTCAGGTAAAATTTTAGTTTCTAATATTCCTTTAAAGAAAGGAGCTTCTTTTTCTAAAGGAGATCTGCTTTTCACAATATATCCGGATGAGGCGAAATTAAATTTAAAATCTAAAAAAAGTCAATTTCTTAATTCAATTGCAAATTTGTTACCTGATATAAAAATAGATTACGAAGAGTATTATGGTAGTTTCAAAAACTTTTTCAACTCAATAAATGTTTCAAAACCACTGCCAAATTTTCCTGAGTTTAAAAACGAGAAACTTCAAATATTTTTGGCAAGTAGAAATGTTTTGAGCGATTATTATGGAATATTGCGTGACGAATTACAATTGAGCAGACACTCAATAGTTGCTCCTTTTAATGGAACCTATTCTGATGTTTACCTCGAAGCAGGAGCATACACCAATATGGGAGGTAGAGTAGCTCATATTATACGAACCGATCTGTTGGAAGTAGAAGTACCAATTGAAAAGTTCGATGCAGAATGGATCAAAGTTGGCGACAAAGCCACTTTAGTATCAGAAGTTAGAGACGCAAAATGGAATGGAATAGTAGTTCGAAAAGGACAATTTGTTGACCCCAATACGCAATCGCAAGCAATCTTCTTAACCATTCAAAATAATGGAAATAAAAAATTATTATCTGGCGAATTTTTAAATGCATCTTTTCCAGGTCATCCTATCGATAACGTTATGGAAGTGCCAAGAAATGTGGTTTTTAATACCAACGAAGTGTTCGTTATTGAAGACGGAAAGCTTCGAACAGAAACAATCGAAATCATTAAGGTGAATACCAAAACACTTATTTTTAATGGAATCGAAGAAGGAAAGGTGCTTGTAATGCAACCATTAATTAATGTTTTAGAAGGCACTTTAGTGGAAATTCAGGAGCAAGAAAGCAAAATGGGAATGCAGGAGAACGAAAAACCAGAAAGCAAGTAATTATGAGAAAACTAGTAGAACGGTTTGTTGAATACCCCATTTATGCCAACTTAATTATAGCATTTGTTGTTTTAGCGGGTGTTGTAAGCCTTATGAGCATGAAAAAAGCTTTCTTTCCGGAGACAACGAGTAGGATTATAAATATAACAGTTTTTTATCCTGGAGCATCGCCAGTTGAAATGGAAGAAGGAGTAACTTCAAGATTAGAAGAAGCTGTAAGGGGTTTGATCGGAATTAAAGAAATTAACTCTACATCTGTTGAAAATAGTTCTGTTGTAACTATTGAAACCACAGGAGAGTATCCAATTGATGAAGTATTAATGGAAGTTAAAAATGCAGTTGATGGTATATCATCATTGCCATCAGCAGCTGAACGTCCAATAGTATCGAAACGAAGATCACGATCAGGGGCCCTATTTATGAATCTGGTGGCTCGGGATGATTCTGATATCGATCTGATGACGCTTAAAGAGTACGGTCAAAGAATTGAGGAAGATCTTATGAGATCAGGGGTTATGAGTCAGGTAAATTTATCTGGATTTCCAACTCCCGAAATTTCTGTGGAAGTAAAAGAAGAAGAGCTGCTACGTTATAACATCACGATAAGTGAAATTATAAGAGCTATTCAACTGAATAATCAAGATATTTCGGGCGGACAAATAAAATCTGATGAGGAAGAGTTACTTATTCGTTTACGATCAAGAAGTACAAATCCGAATGAAATAGGAAACATTATTATTCGTGGAGCTGAAGACGGAAGCTTCATTCGAATTCGAGATATTGCTGAAGTAAAAAAGAAATTTGCCGACACATCAAGCAAATCGTGGCTTAATGGCAAAAACTCAGTTTCAATAAGTGTTAGTAAGTTGCCGGAAGAAGATTTAGAGGATATCACCATTTTTGCACAGCAATATGTAGAGGAGTTTAATGAGGAAAATCCAGGAGTTAAATTAGAACTTTCATTTTCCTTTTTAGAGATATTAAATAGTCGATTAGACTTGTTAATAAAGAATGGAGTTATTGGGCTGGTACTGGTAATTCTTGTTTTATCCATGTTTCTTAATGTTAGGTTGTCATTATGGGTATCGTGGGGAATTCCATTTAGTTTCTTAGCGATGTTTATATATGCTAACCTCATAGGTATTACTATTAATATGATATCCCTATTTGGGATGATTCTCGTAATTGGAATTTTAGTTGATGACGGAATTGTAATAGCCGAAAATATATACTTGCATTTCGAAAAAGGCAAAACACCTATGCAAGCTGCGGTTGACGGAACAATGGAAGTTTATCCGGCAGTGTTAACATCGGTTGCAACTACCATTATTGCTTTTTCTCCTTTATTGTTACTGCAAGGTACAAGAATGGAAATGATGTTTCATATGGCTATTGTTGTAGTCGCAAGTTTATTCTTCTCTTTATTTGAAGCATTTTTTGTTTTACCTGCACATCTAAGTAGTGAGAAAATATTACGAAGAAAAAGTCTTGAAAATAAAAAACGTGGAATTAAGAAATATTTCGAACGATTTATTGTTTGGTTGCGCGATGATATTTACCATTATGCCTTAATTTGGTTGCTTCGATGGAGACATGCTGTAATAGGAGTGCCAATTGCACTTTTCTTGGTTACTTTTGGATTATTGAATGGTGGCTTTATTAAAACAACATTTTTTCCAATGGTAGATTTTGATAGTTTTCAGGTAAATATTGCATTTACTCCTGGAGATGGTGAAAAACAAACTAAAATTTATCTGGATAATTTTGAGAAAGTTGTTTGGGAAGTAAACGATGAGCTGGTTGAAGAGCTAAATTTAGATGAAGATATTATTGATTTGGTCTCTAAATCAATAGGAAGTTCATTTAGTGGACAGGAAATAGGTTCGCATGCCGGGAACTTAAATATTTATCCTATAAACTTAGAAGGAATTAAAATTAGTGGTCATGAAATTTAGAACAGAGTTCGAAATAGAATAGGTAAAGTTCCAGAAGCACGAAAGTTTACCGTAGCTGGTATGAACCGCTGGGGATCTCCTGTTTCAATTAGTTTAATGTCAAAAAATTTACATGAATTAGAAGAAGCTAAGGATTATTTAATGAACCGATTAACAGAGCTTCCGCAATTGAAAGATATTAATGAAAATGTAGCACTTGGAAAGCAGGAGATTCGTTTGAAGCTAAAACCTAAAGCGTATTTTTTAGGATTAGATGAAAGCACAATTGCCCAGCAGGTTCGACAGGGCTTTTATGGTGGGCAAGCACAACGTTTACAAGAAGGCCGCGATGAACTAAGAGTTTGGGTGCGTTATCCAAAAACTGATCGAATGACTTTGGGACAAATGGAGAATATGAAAATTAAAACTCCAAAAGGAGAATATCCATTAACAGAGCTTGCAGATTACCATATGGAACGTGGTCCGGTTGCTATTACGCGTTATCAGGGCTCGAGAGAAATTCGAGTAGAAGCCGATCTGGTTGACCCAATGGCTGCGGTTCCTGAAATTTTAGCACAAATTTCAAGAGATATTATGCCCGATGTAGAAGCTCAATTTGCAGGAATACGTTACGAATATCAAGGGCAGCAGAAATTTGGAAATGAAGCTGTTTCGAAAATTGTTCCGTATTTTCTGATTGCATTTCTACTAATTATTTTCATAAT
>PKTC01000541.1 GCA_002869305.1 Marinilabiliales bacterium | reverse complement strand
TTCTGAAGGAAGCAACCAACCAGCAGCATTTGGTTTCCCGGGTTCAACAATATCTTCTTTCTCCCATGCAACGATATGTCCAAATTCATTAATGAGTTCTTTACTGTAAATTATATAGTCTCTAATTGCTGCATCTGAATAACTTCTTCTTTTTTTATCGATG
The DNA here is from genome assembly GCA_002869305.1 of Marinilabiliales bacterium. GTDB lineage: Bacteria > Bacteroidota > Bacteroidia > Bacteroidales > UBA12077 > UBA12077. The sequence goes on along the minus strand of PKTC01000541.1, from coordinate 4,653 downwards.
TTTAGTAAAGAAAGGTAATAAGGATTTACAAAAAATGGAATTCCTTGTGCTTCAGCTTCTTTAAGAGTTTCCATTGTTTCAGCACTTAAAGAATTGTTAAGCATTTTATTTAGTAGTTCAGGTGTTCTAATTGCAAACTTTAAATGAAACAATTTACTGTTCCACCATTCATTTACCAGACGTATTTTTTGATTTCTATCTAGTCCTGGTGCAAAACTATACTTTACACTTTTTACTTTCCCTGAATCAATTAAATCAACAATAATATCTATGATACGATTTTTATTTTTCTTTCGTTTTTCAATAATATCTGAATCTAATCCGGAAGGATGATTATTCATCCAATGATCTATTTGTTCTCTCGAAGGCATTTTGAATTTTTTACTTCCCGAAAACTGTCGGAATAACTCGAGCATATCTACAAAGAAATAATATTTACCACCTCCAGTACCATTTTTAGCAGCTAACCATAAAATTCTAAAAGGAGTATTTGTTCTCTTTTGACCTCGGACATTTAAATCAACATATACTTGATTGCTGTGGCTTATGTAGTCTAAGATTCTGATGGCTGCAACCTCCTGCCACTTAATTTTTTCAAAAATTTTACGCCCAGATACATCTTTTCTATAATATTGATAAGCAATTTCACTTTTCTTAAGCTCTGATTCGACCCAGATTTTTAAAGATTGATTTACTTCTTCATCACTTTCTGATTTTAATAGAATTTCTTGTAAGATCGGATTTTCATCAAGTATTTTATTTAGAACTACCTGTGATTTATTACTGATTTGTACTTTCTCTTCTGCTGAATAATTCGCCATCTCTCAATCAATTTAAGAAAAATATGTTTATACTGTAACAAAAATTAAAGCTTACAGTTCGTATTAATCCTTTTTTAGATTTTGTATTTTATGTAAGGATTTTTAGGGAAATGCAAAATTATTGAAAAAAGCCTAGAAATAAAAGAAGATAGATGTTAAATAAGTATTAAATTGCTTTAATGTCAATATCATGCACTGTCTTTATGTAATATATTATATCTGAGAAAAATAGGAAAAAGTTCCTCTTAAGAAATTCATAGTTATTTTTTAATACCTCTATTGCAAAATCTGTATGGTCGGGAAGCGTTGTATATTTAGGCATCGTTTTCAAAACAGACCAAATTCCTCCGATTTCTCTGTAAGAATATAATCTTTCGTTTTGAATAAGTTTAGGTACAAAATTTTGCACTGCTTTTGGAAGCATTTCATTACTATTAATTAATAAGGCATGAAAATTTGCAATAAAATCTTCTAATGGTTCAAAAGAATATTTACTCCAATTACTTGCTAGAAAATGATCATATACAATATCAATTACAATTCCTGCATACTTTCTGTATTTAGGAGCAAAAAGCTGTTTTGCATCCAACGTATATGTACTGCCATCGGTAAAACTATCAATAAACCGATGCAATAATATTCCTTTTTTTATATTTTCTGGATAAATATGATAAGCCCGACCTTTTATATAATCACCTATGAAATTACCAATTTTAACTTCATCGTTGTTTCCAGAAAGGTATATGTGAGCAAGAAAATTCATTAGGTGTAATTTATATAAATCAAGTAGATAATACTAATTAAAAGACTCTTTTTTATAATATCTTCAAACCCAAAATGTATTATAATGTTTTTGAACATGTTTCTTAACATGTTTTTATCTGAATTCATGGATTTCTGTAATTATCATATAATTAGAGAGTTGTTAAAAAATGTTAAGTCTTATAGCAACCAAACTTTGCCTGTTTAAATTATGAAATCAGAGTTTAAAATTTAACTTTGTTAGACAATTTTTAAAAAATAATTAAAAAAATAAAAAGGAGGAATTATGGCTAAGAAAAACGTTTTAATAATCGGAGCCGCTGGAAGAGATTTCCACAATTTTAATACTTACTACAGAGATAATGAAGATTATAATGTTGTTGCTTTTACTGCAGCACAGATTCCAGATATTGATGGAAGAAAATACCCTGCTGAATTAGCTGGTAGTTTATATCCTGCAGGAATTCCAATTTATGCACAAGATGATCTTGAAAAATTAATAAAAGAATTAGATGTTGAAGATTGCATATTTTCATATAGTGATGTACCATACCAGGTTGTAATGAATATAGGTGCTATGGTTAATGCAGCAGGAGCTAACTTTGTTCTATTAGGTCCTGGAAAAACCATGATCAAAAGTACTAAGCCAGTTATTGCTGTTGGTGCTGTTCGTACAGGTTGTGGTAAATCACAAACTTCACGTAGAATTATCGAATTATTGATGGAGCAAGGGCTTAAAGTTGTTGCTATTCGACACCCGATGCCTTATGGTGATTTAGTTGCTCAAAAAGTTCAACGTTTTGCTACAGTTGAAGATTTAGCTAAACATAAATGTACAATCGAAGAGATGGAAGAGTACGAACCACATGTAGTTCGTGGTAATGTTATTTATGCTGGTGTTGATTATGAAGCGATAGTTAGAGCAGCAGAAAACGATCCTGATGGTTGCGATGTTATTCTTTGGGATGGTGGAAATAACGACTTCCCATTTTACCAGCCAGATTTAATGGTTACCGTTGTTGACCCACATAGACCAGGTCATGAATTATCATATTATCCAGGTGAAGCTACTTTACGTTTGGCTGACTATGTTGTTATAAATAAAATGGATTCTGCTGATGCTGCAAACATTCAAATTGTTCGTGAAAGTATAGCAAAAGTTAATCCTAATGCAGTAGTTGTTGATGGAGCTTCTCCACTTACAATTGATAAACCTGAATTGGTAAGAGGTAAAAAAGTGCTTGTTGTTGAAGACGGCCCAACCTTAACACATGGTGAAATGAAGATTGGAGCAGGAACTGTTGCTGCAATGAAATGTGGTGCAGGGGAATTAGTAGATCCAAGAGAATTTGCTGTTGGAAAACTTGCCGAAACATTCAAAATTTATCCAAACATTGGAACTTTACTCCCTGCAATGGGATATGGTGACCAACAGATAAAGGATTTGGAAGCGACAATTGAAAAAACGCCTTGTGATGTTGTTGTAATTGCAACTCCAATTGATTTGAACAGAATTGTAAAAATCAATAAACCAACAGTAAAAGTAGGTTATGATTTACAAGAAATAGGAACTCCTGATTTATCTCAGGCAGTTAATGATTTTATTCAAAAGAAAAATTTGAAATAAGATAATTATAAGTTAATATTAAGGCTGTTTCTCTCGATAAATACGGGACGAAACAGCCTTTTTATTTTGATATGATTTTATTTTGACGTATTTATAAATAATCATTTCCCCAAAATTTATAAATAATGCTGGATAACCCTGACTGTGGAAAATAGAAATTTTATAAAAGTAAAACATACGATTTTACAACGTCTGTGGCATTATTCATGTTTTTTATGAATAATGCAGATTAGATTAATCATTACTTGACTTGAATATTTTTATTTATCTCGTATTTTTGTAAGTGAACTTCGATTAAAAGTTACGATTATGAAAAAAACACTTTTAATTTTAATAGTACTACTTGTAATGAGCACATCACTGGATGCTCAGGTGATTTATCCGGAAGATCCTGATACTACGATTATTGAGAAAAAAGAAAAGAAAATAAAAGCAGAGGAGAATAAAAAACAGCAGGATACTGATGTTATTTATCAACACGATGGAACAAAGATGCTTGTTCATGTAAAAAGAATTTATCTAAACGATTTATATTATTCCTTACCAGGTGATAGTAAAGTTAATAAAATGGATCAACGATTGGTTCATAAAATTGAGTACAGAACAGGTAAAGTTGAGATATTAAACGAAACAGCTCCAGATGTTCGTGAAGTGGGAGATTATAGAAAAGTAAAAGTAACTGAAGACCCAGATGATGTGGAAGGATTAATAGAAGTAGCTAAGTTAGAAGCAAAGGCAGAAGGTAGTGATAGAGGTTATTCAACACCGAAGTCATTAGAGAGAACTGCTATTATTGTTTTAAGACGAAAAGCCGCATTGGTAAATGCAAATATCGTGTTAATTACAGATAAGAAATCAAATGTTGCATTTGGTGAAATTCCTGCGGTTACAATGTATGTAACAGCATATTCATACCGATGATAATTTAGAAAATATAAATACTGAAGGAAGCTAAATGCTTCCTTTTTTAATTGGTTACTTTACCCATAATATGGATAATATCATTGTAAAGTTCTTTAAGCTCAATTAGATCTTTGTTTTTAAACCAAGTCATAAGGTTGTATCTAATTCTAGCGAATAACTTTTTAGCTTCTACGTAATAATGAAATGCAAATAAGCCGGCAAATGGCAATGCTACTAATGTCGAAAGTTTTAGCCACCAGGCTTGGTCAATAAATAATGACACAATTATTAGAATTAGATAATAAATAGTAAATAATACTAATCCTGCCACATCTCTAACCGAGCTAATAAATTGACGGTCTTTAATTTTTTTAGTCATCCAAACAGGTGTTTTGTAAGGAAGATAATTCATTATACCGCCTATCAAATAAATAGGAAATAGAAGGAACATCAATAAAGACTGAACTATTATTCTTAAGGTGGAGTGAACCGTTTTTTGAACAACCCAAGGCCTAAAGTTTAATTTTTTTACTAAATCGG
>PKTC01000298.1 GCA_002869305.1 Marinilabiliales bacterium | reverse complement strand
CTTTTCTTTTCTGTTTTTTCGATTTTCCAAATAATATATCGCTCAGCTTAATTTCAAGGTGATACTCGTAATCATCACCAAAACTTTGCATTCCATAAGCTTTAATATTTACAGCTGTGCTAGATATAAACGTTTCCGGAACAAAAATAGCGTTCTTGAACACAAATATTTTACTATTTAATGTTTTAAATTTGATGTTATCCAGTTAGTCAATGCCAGTAAATTTTGATAGGCTGGTTGCCGGCTCATAATTGTAAACACCGCCATCTTCGAGCTTAATATCTCCTTTTACTCTTACATCGTTCATAATAAGCGAATCACCAATCATATTGAATCTGGTAAATAAGTTTGTGGAGAATAAGCCACTTAAGTTTTCAGCTTTTATTGCCGGATCATAAAAATCCTCAAAGTTGTCAAAGTCGGCTAACAACTTGTTAATATCCATCTTATGTATAATATGTTTCGTTTCAATAACAGATTTATTTTCAGCTTTTAATGCATATTTCACTGACGAATTCATTTCACCGTTAAATGCTTTAAATTTAAACTGATCAATAATATACACACTATCCGTTATATTAAATAAAGATGAAATATCCTTAACAACTATGCTATCATATTTTAAGGATTTAATACCAAAAGCTCCTTTGACTTCCATGGTATAGTTGGACTTAATAGTGTCGGTGGTATTTTCTTCGGGTTCAGCAGATTTTGTAGTGTCAACCATCATAAAAGGTGCGAACATTTGATAGTCCAAATCTCCTAAATTAATTCTGGTTTCAACAAGCAATTTTTCAGGTTGATTTTTCAAAACAGCATTATACAGGTTTTTTATTACTGTTGAATCAATCTCAAACACTACTCCTGCAGCTATACCCTTTAAATCATTAATGGTTATTTTTGTTGGATCTAAGCCAAACTCACCATACAGATTTTCAATATTATACAATGAATTGTCGTATGTTGATGCTTTTAAATTTTTTAAAGAAACATGTAATATACTTTTAGTAAATGCTGCATCAATTGCCTGATCAGTAATTGAATCAAGATTTAATGTAGCTTTTGAATCTATATCTATTATTATACTTCCACTTAATTCTGAAATTAGAGAATCTGGGAGCATTGATTTTGTTTCCTCGAGCGTTAATGCTATTCTAGTCTTTGTATCATAACTTGGATGATTAAGATTCTTAACATCCAGAGATCCTGAAATTACAGCTCCTTTTGTTTCCAGATGATATCTTTTAACATTCAACCTAAGTTTGGATAAATCATTTATACTTCCATAAAAATTAGTATTTAAAGAAGTGTTTCGTAATTCAAAATTGTACGTTGGAATATCTATACTTAAATTGCCAATAGAGAAGTTATACGGTTTATAATTAAATGTGGCTGAAAAATTCTTAATGGATAAATCTGAATTCAAATCGGCATTAAAATCAGAAAATATAATCTTTGCTGCAGTATTTGACATAAGATAATCAACAAAATCATCTCCAATTGTATCTGGCAACTCTCCTTTTGTATTAACCGTTGCTTTAATTGTACCATCCATATTTTTGGCCACTGAATCAGGAATAAACTTTTTAAATTCCCCAACATCAATTTCCATAACACTATTAACGATATATTTTGGATGATCAATATCCAACAATGAAAAAGATATATCGAATTTACTTTTGCCTGTTTCAAAATGAAATTTGCTAAAATCGGCCTGAGTAGATTGATTGTTTTTTAATATGCCGTTCGTTATTTTTCCTGTAAATGAAATATTCTTTAACTCAGGATAATCCTTGGTAACGATATTTCCATCCAACAATTGAATATTTAGATCAATCTGTGGAATTTCTGTTTCAGAATAATAACCTTTTACCTTAGCGTCCAAATTAATTTGTCCCGAGATTTTGCTCAACCCAAACTCACCTAACATTTCTTTTGGTGCATATTTAATAAGTTCATCAAAACGCAGATTGCGTCCATTTAATTGAATATCCGTTTTTATGGAAGTACCCAAAACCACACTCCCAATTACGTTGAAATCTGCACCATCGGTAATGATATTCAACTCTCTTATATTAATCGAATCGTTTTCATAATCTACATCAAAACTAAGATCTGTTGTATTCATTAAATAAAGGTTTGTGCCTTCAAATGCACATTGCGATAATAATAATCCACCATTAATAGAAGTCCAAATATTATCTCCCTCCAATTTTGCTTTTACTTTCAGTTCTGGAATTATAATCTTTGCATTTGCTTTTAATGAACTGTCATCATAATTGCATTGAATGTTTTTAAGAGTTAGATCAGTAAGATTAATAGTAAGGGGTTTAGTAGGAACAGTATCAGCATTTTCCATGGTATCCGATGAGGTGATTAAAAAATCAATGTTTGTAATTCCACTTGTATCAACACGATAATTAATGTTTGCGCCATCCACATCAACCTTCATTATTTCAATGTTTCCTTTTAGCAATGGTTTTGATTTTACAGAAATATAAATCTTCTTAATATTTATGATTGTATCAAGATTGCTTATTTTACTCGAATCGCCACGCAGGTTTGGATCACTTAGTAAAACATTGTTTAGCTCAATAGTAGCTAATGGAAATTTCCGCAATAAATTGAATGAAACATCATCAATGCTAACCGGAGCTTCAATGCTTTCGCTCACCTTTTTTAGTGCAATATCTGTAATTTTATTTTCGGCGAGTTTAGCAATTACCATTAAAACAATTATAAGTAATATAATAGTCAAGATTAAGTAGCTGAATATCTTGAACAATTTTTTCATTTAGCTAAAGTGTTAAACAATGAATTCAATATTCGAAATTAATACTATTCTTATAAAATTATGGATATACTTCCAATTTTTATCTAATAGATAACCTCATATTAATAACAAAAATAATAATGCTTTAGTTAAACAAGAAATATAACAAAGTCCAATTCTTATTCTAATCCATATTTATCAATTAAATAAATTAATGCTGCCATAGCTGCTGCTCCATCCTGAAATTCTTCTTTTACCACTTGATCAAAAGTGTCATTTCCTGAATGATGCCAATCGAAGTAATGTTCCGGATCGGTTAGCAAACCCGAAAGTGGCGTTCCCAAATCTTTTAATGGAGCAATGTCGACACCACCTCCCCCTCTTATAAACAGTTCAATATCATAGGGCTGAAACAAATAGCTCCATTGATTAATTTTATCTATTTTATCTTGTGGCATATCAAAGGAAAAGCCCGTAGGACGAGTTACTCCCCGATCACTTTCTATAGCAAATAGATGTTTTTCTCCTTTTGCTTTAGCTTCTTCTGCATATGCTTTTCCTCCTCCTTGTGAGATTTCCTCATCCATAAACATAACAGCCCTAATCGAACGTTTTGGTTTATAGCCAATCTCTTGGAAAATTCTCAAAACATCAATCGATTGCATACAGCCTCCGCCATCATCATGTGCTCCAGGACTGTTATCCCATGAATCCAAATGACCCCCGACAACAATAAATTCATCTGGAAATTCAGATCCAGTAATTTGCCCAATAGCATTATAAGAAATGGTATCCGGTAAATTTTTGCAATTTGTCTTGAAATAGAATGTAAGATCTGATTTTTCTTTTAACTTATCGCTTAACAGATTTGCATGTTCTGTTGCGATGCAAACGGATGGAACCGTTTGCACATCCATTGCCTTTTTTGTAACTCCTGTGTGTGGAAATGTATCGATAGAAGTTGTCAAAGAACGAATAATTGCGCCCACAGCACCATATTCTGCAGCTAAAATCGGACCATAGAATCTTTGCCCGGCTGCTTCTCCATATGCTTTGAAAGTATTTTTTTCTTTTGGGTTCATTGCTTGATTAAAAAAAACTATTTTCCCTTGAACCTCTGCTTTTGTTAGTGCTTTTAATCCCTCTAAACCATAAACCTCAATGATATTTGCTTCCAACCCGCTTTCACCAGTTGGAATACCTCGTCCCAAAGAACAAATATTTACTTTAATTAAATCGCCTCCTAATTTAATAGCACCTATTTCAACATCACCACGCTTCCAATTCATTACTTTTGCTTCCTGAAGAAATACAAGATCCAAACCCATTTCAGACATGATTTTTTGAGTCCATTTTGCCGCTTCTATACTCTGAGGATAACAAGCTAGTCTCTCAGAAAAGTTATCCGTTAAATATTCTAAATTCATATATGACTCATCGCTCGAGGCTGCTGATTCAAATATCAATTTAATAGCCTCATCATCAGATAGTTTATTTACAGAATCACGATTGCAGGAAAATAAAATGCCAGATAAGAGTAACAGGAGTAATGCTTTTTTCATAGTTTTTGTTTTTAAGACATTTCTAATACGAAAAAGATTAATGGAAGTTAGAATAAAAAAAAAGAGCCAATGGCTCTTTTTGGGTTAAGACTAATAAATTAGAATGTTTGGGTTAAATTGAGTGTTAGACCAAAGGGCCTATTTTTTTCACAACTTGTTATTTTGTAAAACCATGAAATTAACAGCTCGAAAATAATAATCCTTTTTTATTTTATTATTGTTTGTCGATAAACGACAGGTATTGACCCCTAAACGACAATTTGCTCAGAATTTGATAGCTAAAACAATAAATTTATAGTAAAAATCAGTCTTTAAAAGTGTATTTTAGCGTGATATAGTTATTTTTATCAAATAGATTTACTATTTTTTAAAAATAATTTATAAATTGCTCGTTAATTTAATTGGGAATTTAACCTAACCGCCTAACTTAAAACGATTTATGAACTTAAAATGCGTTGTAGTCGATGATGAACCATTAGCTATAACTGT
>PKTC01000063.1 GCA_002869305.1 Marinilabiliales bacterium | reverse complement strand
TAAAGGGTATGGCGGTAATCAAAAGACATGCTATAATAATGCACTGAGTTTGGGTGCTGATATTGTTATTATGTTGCATCCAGATTATCAATATACCCCTAAGTTAATAACTTCAATGGTTTCTTTGATAGCGAATGATGTTTTTCCTGTTGTTTTAGGTTCCAGAATCCTAGGAAAAGGTGCTTTGAGAGGAGGAATGCCTGTTTATAAGTATATTTCAAATCGAATATTAACCTTGGTTCAAAATGTTTTACTAGGGGCAAAATTGTCTGAGTATCATACTGGTTTTAGGGCATATAGTAGGGCGGTATTGGAAAAAATAAATTACCTAAACAATTCGAATGATTTTATTTTTGACAATCAGGTTTTGGTACAAATTCACTTTGCGCGATTTGAAATTGCGGAAATTACCTGCCCAACAAAATACACAAATGATTCATCTTCAATTAATTTTGCACGAAGTGTTAAATATGGAATGGGTGTTTTGGTAACATCTTTGAAATTCTTCTTTCAAAAGAATACCTTTGTAAAATTCAAGTTATTTGATACATTGTAGGACTAATGAACGCTTTTATGAAGAATCTTATTACTATTGTTTTTGCTTTATCTCCTTTATTTTCTTTTACGCAACATTTAAATAAGATAGGTAAAATAGAATTAGAAGAAATACCTTCCATGCAGGAATATAGAATCCAAAAATTAGATAATGTGTACAAAGTAGTTAAGGATTCATTTATTTTAGATGGTAATACCTACTTTAAGATTCCTAATGGATACATTACCAGCCTTCAGTTAGTTGACAATAAAAAAGATTATATCAAGCATTATAATTCGGAAGGTGTTTTGCTAGTAACAATTATGTCTGATAAGATTATTAATTTGAAAGTGTCTGAAAAAGGGAATAAGGTGGTTTTTAATAATTCTAAAAATATTATTTTAATTAATCTTAATGGTTATAAATTGGATACTTTAGCAGATTCGTATGTATACGAATTTGTTCAGAAAGAAAAATTAATTTATTATAATCCTGCCAATAAATCTATTTACTTTAATGATGTAAAAATAGCATCGGAAGAATATCCAAATCAATTTATTGATTACAAAGGAAAAATACTGGTAATTACGAAACAATACATTTATGAGTTAGCAGGGAATAACCTTATTCCAGAATACGAATTTAGAGGTGAGTTTTTTGATTTGAGACTGGTCGATGGGGATTTATATTTTGTAGACAGAGAAGAAGAAAGGAAATCAGAGAGCTTTTCATTATATAAAACCTCCGACTTTACCCAAATTATTTTAGTAGATAGAATTGATGAACTAAATAATTAGCTTAGAATCTTAGAGATAAACAGCTTAATCCACCATCCATTTTCTGGTATTCCGATAGGTCAACTTCAATTACCTGATATCCCAAGTTTTCAATACTAGCTTTGGTTTTAGGAAATCCTTTAGGGACTAAAACATAATCATTTACCCGTAATGAGTTGGCAGCATATTCTTCATCATCCTCAATAACAATTTGATTATACGATTTAAAATCATCTTTCGAACAGAAATCTTTATGAATTAACAAATTATTGTCTCCCAGGTAATTAACGCCGGTTTTGAAATGAAGTAGGTTACATACAGGAATTGAATAGGCCTCATAATTATATTTCGATACAATATTCTTTAATTGTTTTGAACCAGCCAGATTAGTTCTATTCGATAATCCAATAAAGAATCTATTATCAGCTTGCATTATATCTCCACCATCTAATTTTCCTGGTTCTTCAATATAGCATAACGTTAGCATAGGTTCCAACACTTTTTGTATTTCCACTTCTTCACCTAAACGCCTTGGATCACCAGGTCGCGCAATAACTCCAAAATCCCTTGTAACAACAGCCGTATCTTCAACAAAACAGGAATCAGGAAATTTAGGATTTGGATCAAGAACAGTTAACTCTAACCCACACTTAATCAAAGCTTCACAGTAAGCTTCATGCTGCTTTAAAGCAAGATTAATATCCGGTTTTCCAAGATTGGCTGTGGTAATTCCATTTGCAAAAGTTTCTGCTGGTTTTCTTACAATGGCTCTAGTAAACATCTTCATAATATTAAAATTCAAAATTGATTTCGAAAATAATGTTTTTGATTAATTAAACATAATTAGGAGATGGATTGTTTCTAATTTTTAATTATTGTTTTTCGATAAGTTAAACTTTCTGTTTTTTATTTGGTCAAAACATTTAGATTTGCATGAAAATTAGTATTCATTAAACAATTTATAGAATGAAAAAAGTAACACTATTGCTGTTGGCTGTGTTTTTAATAACCTTTATTAGTTCAGCACAACAGAATTTAACTCCAGAAGATAAAGATTATTATAAATATAATTGGAAATTAACAGATATTTATGCTGACTGGGATGAATGGCAAAAAGATCTCGACTATTTAAATTCTCAAATTCCAAAATATTTGGAATATAAGGGGCAATTAGGTTCAGGTCCGGATCTTATGTTAGAGTTCCAAAAGTTTTCTGAGGAAAACTCTAAAATTTCCTCCAAGCTATATGTATATGCATCATTAGGTCAGGATATTGATGGAAAAAATCAAATATATAGTTCAAAATTACAAGAATTACAAACCATGTGGGTTGCAATGGGAAGAAACACAACCTGGGTGCAAACAGAATTAGCATCTATCCCAAAAGAAACTATGGATAAATGGATGGATGAAAACAAGGAATTAGTTATTTATCAGCATAGTTTTGATAGTTTTTATCGTCAGTTAGAACATATTCTTGATGAAGAAACTCAAAGAATATCTACCTATTATAGTAAAGCTCTAAGTGCAGCTTCTAAAATTTATGGAACACTATCAACTGCCGATATGGAGTTTCATAAAGTAACACTTTCAGATGGCGAAGAAGTAGTAGCAAGTCCTGCAAATGCATCTAAAATTTATGCCACAAATAAAAACCAGGATGATCGAAAAGCAGTTGCCGAAGCAATGGCCGAGGCCTATGCTAAAAATAAAAATACCTATGCAGAAATTATCAATGGTGTTTTTCAAAATCGATGGGCAAGTGCGCAACTTAAAGGATATGAATCATGTTTAGATGCAGTTTTAGAATCAAACAATATTCCCAAAGAAGTATACATGAACTTAATTGATGTTGCTGGTAACAACACTGAATCGTTGTTAAAATATAGAGAACTTAGAAAACAAGCTCTTGGCTTAGATAAATATTATGGATCGGATTATGCTTTAGAATTAGTCGACTTCGAAAAATCATACACCTATGACGAAGCCACTGTATTTGTTAAGGAGTGTTTAAAGCCAATGGGTAAAGAATATAATGATTTATTAGCCAATGCAATGCAAGCTGGTTGGGTTGATGTTTATGAAAAAGAAGGTAAAAGAGGTGGAGCATATAGTTGGTCTATTTATGGTGTTCATCCTTTCATCTTGATGAACTGGGCTGAAACTCGCGATAACGTATTTACTCTGGCACATGAATTCGGACATTCGATACATAGTATGCTTGCTAGCAAATACCAGCCTTATACTTATACAAATTACTCAAGTATGGTAGCAGAAACGGCTTCTACATTCAACGAAAAGATGTTGTTAGATTATATGCTACAAAAGGCTGCAAGTCCGGAAGAAAAAATTACTCTTTTGGTTCAGGCTATTGATAATATCTCAGGAACTTTCTATCGTCAGGCACAATTTGCCGATTTCGAGTACAAATTATATTCTATGGTTGAAAACAATGAACCATTGAATGCGGATATTATTGCTAATCTGTATGCTGATATAGATAAAAAGTATAACGGTGAGATAATTGAACACTCTGATAATTATGCTTATAGTTGGCCTAGAATTCATCATTTCTATAACTATAACTATTATGTTTATAATTATGCAGTTTCTTTCTCTTGTTCAAGTAGTTTGTTTAATCAAATTAAACAGGCAGAAACTCCTGAAGCTGCTAAAATAGCACAAGAAAAATATTTAGCCCTACTTAAATCCGGTGGAAATGATTATCCGGTGGATTTATTGAAAAAGGCAGGTGTTGACTTAAGCACTAAAGAACCTTATTTGGCTGTCGTTAATAGAATGGCAGAATTAGTTGACCAACTTGAAACTGCTTTGAAAGAGGTTGGTAAGATTTAATTTTTATGTTTTTAAAATTGAGAAGGGTTGCTTTAATGGCAGCCCTTTTTTATTCGTTTTCCTTATTAGTAACTAACAAATAAAGATTTTTATCTTCGATAAACAAATACCCTTGTTCGTAACAAAACTGGTAAATATCGCCCTTCTTGGTTGTATACGTATGCGTGTGGTATGTAAAATTAAAACCACTTGAAAGCAGTGTATCTTTTGTAACCATTGTTTTTCCTGATTGTTTATTCAGTTCTTGTAAAATCCTTCTGTTCTTCCTTAAAATATTATTAATATTACGTACGGTGTTGCTTGCATCGCTATTTAAACGATTATTGTACGTATTACGGCATTGGTCCGAGCAAAATTTTTTGTCTGCTCTTCCAATGATTTCATCACCACATTCAGGGCATTTTCGGGTTAAATTATCTCTCATAATATATTTTTTTTTGACTGTATATCAAATATAAAATAATTTGTAATCAATTACAAACGACAACAAACGAATGTTAACCGAATACACTGGAAATTATATATAAAGTGGGACAAAAATATATGGTTTTGTAAACCATAAGTAGAAATATGATTCTAATATTAACTGGTATCTCCTGAAAATCCTATTGCGATTGTAAGTCAACGATTAATATAATAATCTGGTTCATAAGTAGAAATATGAT
>PKTC01000142.1 GCA_002869305.1 Marinilabiliales bacterium | reverse complement strand
TAAGCTTTCTACAACCGATTGAGACGTATTAATTTTTGAGTAGTAGTTTGGTGATCTCATATAAAAGTATTTAATATGAAGCATATAGATATGTGCAAGTTATTGAATTCAATTCGAAAAGTAAATACTATAAAATATAAAATTTTGTTTTCTAGAACATAAAATGACTCTTGACTTTATAACTTATATTTCATATCTAAAATGCTTGTATAATTTCTAAAAAATAGAATTAATAGCTTAATTTAGTATAGTATATGACATTATTGCATACGACTCATCGGTTTATATACTATCTTGTCATTAAAAAATCTTAGGAATAATATTTGAGAACAATACTGAAATAATTTTTCGAAAGGAGTAGTAATGAACTTTAAAGAAATACTTAAAAATCATCAGCATATTTCCGATCTAATATTAAATAACGAAATATTAATTGCTTTAAATAGTTTGTTGGCTTTTGCAAGCAATACCAAACGTCAATATCATCAGGTGCAAATTGAGAAAATAAAAGATACCTACTCTAATATATTAAAACATTCCTTCTCAGGAGTCGAAGATCCTGAAAGAGATAAAATTTATTCATATGTGCAAAGGTCATTGCTGGAGTTAAATGATAAAGTAAAAGAATGTTTGCTTACTGAAACTTCTGACCTAACTACTTATAAAATGAAATGGTCTCTGGAAAGAGAACTGGAAGGACAACCAGACGAGGCATATTCGCTAATAAACAATCTTACCTTTGATAATGAGTTAGATAAAATTCTAAAAGACAGCAATATAGATCTAACGCAAAATAACATCCAAGATGAAACAATTGTATCGCGGCAAGACGCTTTGAAAGAGCTTTTTAATATTCTTTGGCTTACAGATTCATATCATGATACGGAAACAAAAACAATTGAATCTATTTGTAATTCAAACAAAATCCCTTGGCATGATAAAAGTTTGGTGGTAAGTGCAATTACACTAAGCCTTTTAAGAATTTTTGATTCAAAAAAATTTCTCGCTTTACTTAATTTCTACTATTCTGAAGAAAATCAAGTGTGGCAGCGCGCTTTGGTTGGAATTATATTGGCGTTATATAAACACGATAAACGTTTAAACCTTTATCCCGAATTAGAGAAACAAATTTTAAAACTTGCAAAAGTAGACGAAATAGATAAGCATTTTGAAACCGTTTTAATTCAAATTTTTAAATCGAAAGAGACGGAAAAGATTACCAAAAAATGGGAAGAAGAGATTCTACCAGAAATGATGAAAATGCAGCCAAAAATAGAAAAGAATCTTGATCTGGAAAATATTCTTTCCGAAGACTTTTCCGAAGACAAGAACCCTGACTGGGAAAAGGTGTTTGAAGATTCACCTGATTTATTGGATAAGTTGCAAGATTTTTCTCAAATGCAAATAGAAGGTTCAGATGTGTTTATGAGTGCTTTTTCAAAATTAAAGCATTTCCCATTTTTTAACGAAATTAGTAATTGGTTTACTCCATTCTACAAAGAAAACGAATATATTGACATGATTGTAGAAAAGGAAGAGACTAACCTACAACCTTTTGTGGAACAATTGGAAAAATCATTCCATATGTGTAGTTCTGATAAATACTCATTTTGCTTAAACCTGCAAATGATTCCAGATTCACATAAATCCATGATGATGGATATGTTCAACGAAGAAATGAAGAACCTTGAAGAAGTTCAAAAAGACGAAAATCTTTTAAATGATTTTACACTAACTAAAAGTATAATAACTCAATATTTACAAGATTTATATCGATTCTATAAATTGCATCCATATAAAAATGAATTTTCCGATATATTTAAATGGAACTTTGATGTACAAAATTCCGATTTTTTTAACAAAATTGTAACCAATAAGCAGGTTATAAGAAATATTGCTGAATTTTTCCTTGAAAATGAACATTACGATAAAGCGGTTGAAATATTCAGAATTATTGAAAAAACAGAAGAAAGCAATATTGAATTATTCGAGAAAATAGGATTTTGTTATCAAAGATTGGGACAATATGATAATGCATTAAAATATTATAAAAGAGCAGAACTTTTAGATGAAAATAAAGCCTGGGTAATTAAAAAAATTGCATTGTGCTATCGTTATCTTAATGAACATGAGAATGCCTTAGAATATTATAAATCAGCTGAAAAGTTAGATGCAGAAAATTTATACATTCTAGCATATATTGGGCATACACTAATGAGGCTAGAACGATATGAAGAAGCTTTGAAGTACTATTTCAAGGTTGAATATCTTTCGCCCGCAAACGAAAAGATACAAAGGCCAATTGCCTGGGTTTCATTTGTATTAGGGAAGTTCGAAACAGCCATTATTTATTATACGAAAGTGCTTGGTAAAAAAATTAATGAGTTTGACTTAATTCATCTTGGTCATTCTTACTGGTGTGATGGCCAAGTAAAGAAAGCAATTGAAACTTATCAAACTGCTTTTGACCATTTTAAGTATAATATATCAAAATTTTCACAATCATTCATGGAGGATTCGGAATATCTTGAAGCCAATAAAATAAATATTCTTGATATTAAACTAATGAAAGACCTTATTACAAATAAATCTATTTAATCTTTTATATTTAAATAATTTAAATATCATTTAGATTGCTTTTATTTTTCCGATTTAATTATAAAATTGGTTTCTTTCTTTTGAATGGTTTATAGTAGAATTTCTCGAAATGCACAATTTCGTCCAGTGGTTTTCTAAGTTGCTCGTGCCTATTTTCATCTGTTTTGTCAGCAGGATAACCAACTGGAAGTAAGGCAATTGGCTCCACTCCATCTGGTAAATCAAGAGCTCGGACGCATTTCATAACATCAAATTTACAAACCCAACATGTTGCCAAGCCAAGATCTGTTGCTGCCAAAGTCATATGATCAATTGCAATGGATACATCTACATCTGTGTGAATTTTACCATCAGCCCTTCGCCATGCCTCTCTATGATCGCCACACACAACTATAATACATTTTGCAGTTTCTATCCATTCTCTTTCATAACACTCTCGTATTTTTCTTAATGGCTCATCTTGTGTAATTACCACAAAATGCCATGGTTGTCTGTTTTTTGCAGAAGGAGCAACTCTACCAGCTTCGAGAACCTGCAGCAGTAGCTCTCGTTCTACTGGTTTATCCATATAATTTCTTGATGAATACCTTTTTTTTGCTAAATCAATAAATGCCATATCAAACTTATTTTGTTTATTCTACTTCAATTACTTCATTAAACACTTCGATTTTATCTCCTGATCGAATCTTTGCACGCTTTCTACTTTCAAGCACGCCGTTTAATTTAACCTCGCCTTCTTCCACTATATGTTTTGCTTCTCCTCCGCTACCGCATATATTAGTAAATTTTAGCAATTTGATTAACTCAATATGCTCCGTACCTTCCAATCTAAATTTAATCATATTTTTTGTTTTATTCCAATTAATAATTTATTCATTATTTCAGCTGCCTTGCCCTTTAAGTAAATATCCGTGATTGAATCCGTAAACAAAGTCTTCTCTGGGTTAACTTCTATTATTTTTGCTCCATACTGTTTAGCTAATTGCGGCATTGATGCCGCTGGTACAACCTCTCCAGTAGATCCTATTATGATAACCAAATCTGCATTTTGAGATACATTTACTGAATTCCTGTAAGCATCTTCGGGAATTCCTTCACCAAAAAATATAAAATCCGGTTTGAGTACAGCATGACATGATTCACAAAGAGGAACATTACTTAAATCAATTTCAGCTGCTAAAACTTTTTTACCACAATATGGACAAACCAATTTACGTGAATTTCCATGAAATTCATATACTACTTTACTTCCAGCCTCATAATGCAAGTTATCAATATTTTGAGTAATAACAGCTTTTATAATACCAAGTTGTTCCAATTCAGCAATAACCAAATGTGCATCATTTGGTTTTGAATCTTGAAAAAAATCATAAAAGATTTCTTTGATAACCTTCCAAGCATCAAAGGGATTCAGATGAAAATTATTTAAATCTAAAGCATCTGGGTCATATTTATTCCACAATCCTTTTTCTCCTCTAAATGGAGGTATTCCACTCTCGACTGATATACCTGCTCCAGTAAAAACGATAGCAAACTTAGATTTTAAAATTATATCAATTGCACTCTCAATGCTATCTTGCATTTGTTGTTGAATTTAATGTTTAACGCTCATAAAGTTAAGAATAAATACATCAACTTAGTATGATAAGATCACAAAAACGAAACCCGAAAGAACAAACTTTCGGGCTTTCTTTTATGTTTATATTTACGTTTACATTTTCTCTACTTCTTTTACCACTCTTTGAAGTGTATCTTTTGCATTTCCGAAGAGCATCCTCGTTTTCTCATGATAAAATAAATGATTTTCAATAGCAGCATATCCTTTTCCCATACCGCGTTTTAATACAACAATATTTTTCGCTTGCAGTGCTCTAACTATTGGCATTCCATAAATTGGACTTGAAGGATCTTCTTCAGCTGCAGGATTTACAACATCATTTGCCCCCACAACAACGGCAACATCAACTGTATCCATTTCTTCATTTATGTGATCGCTTTCAACTAACTTGTCATATGGAACATCGGCTTCTGCCAACAGAACATTCATGTGCCCTGGCATTCTTCCCGCAACAGGGTGAATTGCATATTTTACCTCAACACCCTTCTTTTCTAACATTTCATCCAGCTCGTGAGCTAAGAATTGTGCTTGTGCAACTGCAAGACCGTAACCTGGAATTACTACTACCTTTCGCGAATAGCTTAATAAAATTGCTAAATCGGTTTCTGAAATTTCCTTTATGGTACCTAACTC
>PKTC01000209.1 GCA_002869305.1 Marinilabiliales bacterium | reverse complement strand
ATCTGGATAAGTCAATAAAGCATGAGCCGCATCATAACCTCCAGCCGAATGACCAAAAATGCCAACCTTGTTGGTGTCAATATATGCATATTTTTCAGCTAGTTGCCTTATTCCTGTAATGTGATCAGGGCCTCCTATATCTCCTAAGTTTTTGTAAGAAACATCATGGAATGCTTTCGAACGCATGGCAGTTCCCATACCATCTATTCGCATAACTATAAAACCAACCTCAGCTAATGGTGTCCAGTCGTTCCATATTCCACGACGAAATGATTTTGGAACATTAACTGCCTGTGGTCCTGAATAAGAATTATCAATAACTGGATACTTTATATTCGGATCAAAATTTGATGGATACTGCAGAATTCCATAAATATCAGTTTTCCCATCACGAGCTTTAACCGTAAAACGTTCCGGGTATTTCCAACCGGTTGCCAATAATTTATCAATATTAGCTTCTTGTATTTCACGAATTAATTTGCCATCGGAAAGTCTTTTTAAAACAGCTTTTGGTTTTAAATCTACCCTTGAATAGTTATCGATAAAATATTTATAATCTGGTGAGAATTGTATCTCATGTTCTGCATCTTCAGGAGTTAAAAGAGTCATTCCTGATCCATCAAACTTAATTTTATAAAGATGTTTGAAGTACGGATCGTGATTCTTTTCTACTCCGCTTGCAGTGAAGAAAATCAATTCATTTTTTTCATCTATATAATTAATTTCCCGGACAACAAATTCACTTTTAGTTATTTGATTAATTAAACCTCCCGATTTCCCATTGAAGAGGTAAAGATGGCTCCAACCATCCCGTTCCGACATCCAAACTACTTTCTCTCCATTATTAATAAGTTTGCAATCAACCATTTGGTATTCAATCATGGTATTGGCATCCTCATGGATGATATTTCTTACTTTTCCAGTTTCTGAATCAGCGAAATGTAAATCGATGGCTTTATAATATCTAGCCATTTGAGTGAAGTAGAATGTTTTGCTATCTTCTGTCCAAGCAGGCGCGAATCCTGACCAGATATCTTCAAAAGCTTTCAGGTCAATTTTTACATTGGATTTTTGATTCACATCGAAAATATAATATTCCTGTAGGGGTAGGTTTTCCCCTGGTAATGCTCTTTCGTACGACCATACTTTTGCTCGCATCCCACTGTCAGGTAGCGATTGGTACATGTACAGTTTTCCAACTTTACGCCTGTCGAGTTTAATGGCCATAAATTTCTTAGAATCGGGCGACCATTCTACCCAGATGCTGGGATCATATGTGTCTCCAACAGATTCATCCACCATTTTATACCAGGAAATAGGGGAAGCATAATCGTAAAGTTCGATTCCATCTGTGGTTAACTGGAATTCTTCCTCCGTTTTGGTATCTCTCAGGAATAAATTATAGTCTTTTACAAATGCGATCCATTTTCCATCTGGCGATTTTGATTCGTTCTTTTTTTGTTCATCTATTTTTGGAGTATATTTTGATAGTATGTTTTTATTTAAGTCATATTTAAAATTCAGTGTGTCAACTTTAAACATAACAGTTCTCAGACTATCCTTGAGTTTTATTTTAGTAAAAGGAAGTGAATCAGAGTTTACTTTTTTGCCTAACTCCTTTTTTAATTGTTTAGCAAGTTTCTCATGGTTAAAAACTGGTTTGGATTTATTTTCTTCGGGTATAACCAGTATAAAACGATGTCCATTTTCGGTTTCCGTTTTGAACCAGAATTTATTGGTTTCATCGATCCAATTGGGATATAAATAAAGATTCTGAACTAACTTGTAAACGTTAAAATGTAAAAACTTTTCTGCTCTTTGATAGTCTTCGTAAGTTCCCTGCGAAATAGAAATCTTCGCTGTTAGGAGTAAGACAAAGATGATTAAATATGTTTTTTTCATGGTTGATGATTGATGTTAAATTTGTTTGTCACTCTGAACTTGTCGAAGAGTGAAGTCATATTTTGACAGGCTCAATATGACATCTTCATAACTTTTATTAAACTTCTTCATGTTCTGTTCTTCGAATAATCTCATTCTGTAAATCTTCACCCAGATCGTTAAAATAATCACTGTATCCGGCAACACGTACTATTAAATCTGTATATTTTTCTGGGTGTTTCTGAGCTTCACGTAAGGTTTTTGCACTTACAACATTAAACTGAATATGGTGTCCATCCATACGGAAATAACTTCTTACTAATTGTCCAAGTTTTGTAATACTTTGTTCATCTCTAAAAAATGATGGTGAAAATTTTTGATTTAAAAGTGTACCCCCGGTTTTGATATGATCAATTTTTGCTGCTGATTTAAGAACAGCTGTAGGCCCTTTTTTATCTGCACCCTGAAATGGACTGATTCCTTCCGATAAAGGTTCAAAAGCTTTTCGTCCATCGGGAGTAGCTTTCATAACACTACCAAAATACACATGACTTGTTGTAGGTAACATATTGATCCTGAACTTTCCACCACGATAAGTTGGTTTTCCATTGATGGCATCATAAAAGATATTGAAAACTTGAACAGCTTGATGATCTGCATAGTCATCATCGTTGCCATACTTAGGAGTTTCATAGATTAAATCGTGTCTTAATTGATCATAACCTTTAAAGTCAGCTTCCATTGCTTTGAGCAGTTCGTCCATCGTTATATTCTTTCGATCGAAAACATTATACTTTATAGATGTTAAATTATCGGTAACACTTCCTAATCCAACACCTTGCACATAACTGGTATTATAGCGGGCTCCACCAGCATTGTAATCAACTCCATTCGAAATGCAATCTTCTATAATAAGTGACAAGAATGGAACTGGCAATTCTTCTGCATACAATTTTTCAATGATATTATTTCCTTTGAGTTTAATATCTGCAAAATAATTCAATTGCCTTTTATATGCTTCCAATAATTCATCTATAGATTTAAAGTTTCGCGGATCACCTGTTTCTACTCCGATTTTTTTGCCGGTTTTTGGATCGAATCCGTTATTTAGGGTAATCTCCAGAATCTTATTTAAATTAAAATACCCTGTTAAAATATAGCTTTCGTTACCAAAGGCTCCAGTTTCAACACATCCACTTGCTCCTCCATTTCTTGCATCAACCAGGTCTTTTCCCTGATTTACGAGTTCTTTAATAATAGCATCAGTATTAAAAATGGATGGTTGACCAAATCCTGTTTTAGTAATTTTAATGGCTCTTTGAATAAAACTGTCAGGATTCTTTCTGCTCAACTGAACCATTGAACTGGGTTGAAGAATTCTCATTTCTTCAATTACGTCTAAAAGAATATAGGTAAGATCATTTACGGCATCCGTTCCATCTTCTTTTACTCCTCCCAGATTAATTAATGAGAAATCTGTATATGTATTGCTCTCTAAAGCAGTTACTCCCATTTTTTGTGGTGAAGGGTGATTATTAAATTTTACCCAAAATGCTTGCAATAATTCCGTTGCAGATTCTTTTGTTAAAGAACCATTTTCTATTTCCTTTTTAAAAAATGGATATAAGTGCTGGTCCAGGCGACCCGGATTAAATGAATCCCAGGGATTAACTTCAGTAATTACACCTAAATGTATAAACCAATAATGCTGAAGCATTTCATGAAATGTTTCTGGAGCATGCGCAGGTACTTTTCTGCAAATTCTTGCCATTTCAACAAGTTCATCTTTCCTCTTTTTGTCTTGTTCGAGTTCAGCTAAATTCAATAAGGATATAGCATGCCGATGTGCAAATGCCATTAATGCATCAGCTGCAATTTCCATTGCTTTTAATTCTTCAATTTTATCCTGAGATTTAGAATCATGGGAGATTTGATACTTTTGAATTGACTCCTGGATTTCCTTTTTTAGATCGAGCATTCCTTTTTGGAATATTTTCTTTCCAGCTACTGTATGTCCAGGAGCGCGTTGCTCCTGAAATTCGGTAAATATTCCAGCTTCATAGGCCGCTTTCCACTCATCCGACAGCAGATCAAACATTTTATCACGTTGTGTATTGCCTTTCCAAAATGTGATTATATCATCTTTGTAGGTTTTTTTTGTTTCGTCATCGACACGAAACCATACTTTCGGCCTCGAATCTAAAATATTTAAATCTTCTAATGAATGTAAACTAACTTCCGGATAGGTAGGTGTTGCTTTAGGAGCAGGACCTCTTTCGCCAACAATTAGCTCATTTTCGTTAATGCAGATTTTTTTCTTTTCCAGAATGTATTTGAAGTTTAAAGCTCGTTTTACAGGTATAGAAACCCGATTTGCAATATCGCTTTTATGGAACTCTGTAACCAGAATAGCCCTTTCTGACGATAAAGTATTGATAGCTGTTAAGCTTTCGTTTCTTAATTTTTTTATTCTTGGGTTCATAATTTAGTTCAAAGTTTAATGTTAAAAGTTAAAAGTTTGAAATTCATAATTCATAAATTTCAATTATCCACCAATTCCAACTTCAAATCCAATAGTTTCAAATTCCATCTTTAGTTCTAACATTTCATTATCAGTTATTGGATTTGCATCCTTCATTTTATTTTCTTTACCAAATCTTGTATATTTCCCATTCGATATATTATGATAAGGTAACAAGTCTATTTTGTTAATATTCTTAAGTGATTTGACAAATGAAATTACTTTAGAGAGATTTTTTTGAGTATCGGTAATGCCGGGTATAACTGGAAATCTCAATACAACATCTTTAGCACTTTGATCTAACCATAATAAATTAGATAAAACTTGCTTTGCAGAGACTCCCGTAAATTTTTTGTGCAAATTCTCATCTATTATTTTTATATCATATAAAAATGTATCGGTTAATTTAGCAACTTTTTCTATTATATGTTGTGTTGAAAATCCTGTAGTATCAACACATGTGTGAATATTTT
>PKTC01000146.1 GCA_002869305.1 Marinilabiliales bacterium | reverse complement strand
TACAATGGAAGGTCTTTGAATTGGGATGATTCAGATCCATCTGCATATATAGGAAAATATCCTGTTATAGAAGGCGATCCTGATCAGCAAGTAGCACTAGATTTATTCAATATAACACTAACCGATGATGCAGGAAATGTAAGTAACTCATTGGATGGAGATGTAACTTTAGGTATTGATGCCCATTCACCATCAATATCAGGAGTAACGGCATCAACAACAGGAGGATCGGTATTGAAAGTAGGTGATAAAGTTAATTTTGTGGTAACCATTGTTGATCCAGAATATGGATTAATTGTTAGTCCAACGGTTTATAATACAGAAACATTGACATGGTCAACAACAAATGGATCTACTTATACATCAACATATACAGTTGCTGAGAATGATCCTGAATTAACAGAAATTCAGTTAACAGGTGTAACTGTAACTGATGTAGCAGGCAATACAAGTGCTTCAGATGATAGTAATACATTGCCCAATGATATTGACTCAGACCCTCCGGTGATTAATGATGTCTCTGTTCCAACACCAGAAACAATGATATATGGACAAACTTATACCATTACAATTACCATTAATAGTGATGCAAATAATTTAAGTTTAGTTTCAGGCACAATAGCGGGATTTAATTTATTTAACCTCAATTATGTAAACGCAACTACATATGAGGCAGACTTTACTGTAGGAACATTAGGTTATGATATTTTGGATGGAGATTCATATAACGTAACAAATCTTGTGCTTTCAGATTTCGCAGGAAATTTATCAAACCCATTTAATAAAACAGTTACTCAAGCTGGAGACCCTATGTATACTATTTTACCAACAGCAAAGGTCAAGGGAAAATATAATGTGTGCGATAAGGATTCCGCCGAACTGGTAATTCAATTAACAGGTTATGCTCCATGGGATGTTGATTTATATGATGGATCAACAACAACAACAATAACAGATATACCAGAGTCACCTTTTGTTTTTAAAGTGGAAGCATTGGATGCAAATGGGTTAGTCGATCCTGATACTGTAATCTATAAAATTACTCAGGTTACTGATGATAATGGAAACAATAAAATAATGGCTGGTACTGATAGCGCTATGGTATTTGCCTATGAATTACCTTTGGTTGATATTACAGACCCACCTGGAAATAAAACATATAATATTGCTGCGAGTGCGGATACCCTTGTTGGAATTCCCGTGGGAGGTGTATTTTCTGGAAATGGAATTATATCTTCAAATAATACTTTCCTGGCTTCATCGGCTGGTTTGGGAGCTCATAAGATAGCTTATACTTACACAATACCAGCCACAGGTTGTTGGAGCAGTGATACGGTAGAGTTTGAGGTTATTGAATCGAACGCTGATATTACTTTTGATAACGGGGATGATGATTGGCGTTGTGATTATGAAACTACCATGACTGTTACAGCAGAAGTAATTACTGATCCTTTAAAGGAAGGCGTTTTATCATTAAGTCCTAATCCTGCAGCTTTAATTGCAACAGGTGTTAATGAAGCAGATATTGACATTACGCAATTAACTGCTGGAACCTATGAAGTATCATTTGAATACGATGATGGTGGAACTATTGTTGTAACGCGTAGTTTTACCGTTGAATCAGTTAGTAGTTCAATTGATATTACTGATATAATTGATCAATGTGCTGATTATGATACAATTTTTGTAAACGCATTTAATTTAACACCATCGGGAGGTACTGGTAATTTCTTATTCTCCGGCGCTGGAACTGCATTTGAATATGATCCTACTGATATTAAAAATAATAAAGGATATTTGCTTCCAGAAGAAATAAGTCAAGGTTCATATAATCTACAATATGTATATACAACGCCAAATGGTTGTGATAGTGATCCAGTAATAAAAGCATTTGATGTTTATGCATTACCTGTGGTAACTCTATCAATGAATTCAGTTTATAATATTGATCAAGGTGAAACTACAATTGTTGGAGACCCAGCTGATGCAGGAGGATCATTTTATCCGGCATTTATGAATGACAACAATGATGGAACTGCTCAGTTTGATCCTGCTGATGCAGGTTTGGGAACATATTGGGTGAAATATGTGTACGAAGATGCAAATGGATGCGTTGATGTTGACTCAACTCAAATTGAGGTTAATCAAGCTCTGGGAGAAATAACAAGTTCTACGGGATTGTTCCAGTTCTGTTATTATGGGGCAACAACTGAAACCATTACTGGAACTCCAAATCCTACGGATGGTACGCCTGGAAGTTTTTACATTGACGATGTTTTAATAACACCATTATCTGACAATGTAATCTCGTTTAATCCTCAGGATTATACTGCAGGGGATCATCAACTGAGATTTGAATATAGTAATTCAGGAACAGATTATCAGGTATTTAAGTCAATAAATATTGATTCAATAGGTACTATATATTTTACTGGCTTGGATGCTGCTTACTGTGAAAGTGAAAATATTGAAGTTAAATTAACAGCATTTTATCCTGGACTTGATGGAACAATGGATTTTATCGGAAATGGAATTACAGATAATTTGGCAGATAACCTGGGCTATTTTAATCCAAGCAATGCTAATTTAGGTAACAACCTCATTACATATACATATACAAGAGATTATTCAGGATGTCAAAAGGCTTATAATGAATCGGTTAAGATTAACAATACGCCAACTGTGGCATTTTATCCAAATGCGAATTGTGTGGTTAATCCATCAGATCCTTTAGGATTTACTTCAGATACATTAGTATCAGATTCTATTGTAAGCTGGGACTGGACATATAGGACAAATTATAAGGACTTTAATCAATTCCCAACATTTACACAAACTGTTCCAGGATATAATTCAATGAAATTAAAATTAACATCTAAGGAAGGTTGTGTAAATGAAATAGATAGTAGTTTTTATATAGGAACAAGAGTTGATCTGAAATTTACATTTGAGAATGAATGTCATGGTGAAACAGTTCTTTTTGATTTAATAACAGCAAGTGATACTGAAGACACTCTAAGTACAAACTGGGAATTTGGTGGCTCAGGAATCTCAGATTTATCTATTAGAACAAAACCTACTTTTGAATATTCTAGTCCAGGAGCATATGATGTTATCTATGAAGAATATACTAAATCATGCGGTAGAATTGCAGATACTGTAAGAATTAATATTCGTCCATCTATAGATTTAAGTTCTGGTAGTTATATAGATGAGTTCGAAGATAGTCCAAGCGTAACAGGATGGGTAATAGAGGATTACGAAGATGGTGCTAACAATACCTGGCAATGGGGTGAACCAACAGGTACAAAAATAAATACTGCACCTTCAGGTACGAATGTTTATGCTACCAACTTAAGTGGTAATTACGAGAATGATGAGAAAGGCATGATTACGAGTCCTTGCTTTGACTTTAGTATGGTAGAAAGACCTATGTTGAAGATGGACTATATATCATATACTGAAACAGATAGAGATGGTGCCGTAATTCAATACACTAAGCCCAATGGCGATTGGGCAACTATTGGAGTCCCATCTGATGGAATTAGCTGGTACAATTCATATATTATTAGTGGGGCACCTGCAAATCAACAATTAGGATGGACAGGTCAGCTTGTAAATACAGAGAATACTGGATGGAACACAGCTATGTTCAGGTTAGATGAATTAAGAGGTAGAGCAGGTGTTAGATTTAGAATCGTTTTTGGATCAAACGGTGATTTTACAGATGAAGGTTTTGCATTCGATAATATTCAGTTTAAGGAAAGAGAACGAATGGTTCTTTTAGAAAACTTTACCAATATGGCTGATGAAGATGCAAACAATATACAGGATAATATTATTCGCCCAATTTTAAATAAGGATTCTTTGGATGTTATTCATATTAATTATCATAATGGATTTCCAAGTTCTAATTCATTTTATACATACTATCCTTCAGGTCCAAGTGCAAGAGCTTTATATTATGGAGTTTCTGATGTTCCTTATTCAATAGTAGACGGATTAGGACAATTTGATTATTCGGTAGGTGGTGAATTGGAAGAGTCAGATGTACATAAGCGTGTATTAGTTGATCCTCCTTTTAGCATTTCTTTAAAGCAGGATCAACAAGGTGGTAATCTTGTAGTGTCTGCTTACATTAAAGCCTTAGAAAGCATAATGGGGCATGATATAATAGTTCATACAGCGATTGTTGAGAGAACAGTAATTGAGGAATCAGAAAACTATTATAATGTTTTAAGAACTATGTTGCCTGATGCAGCTGGAAGTTTAATAGAAAGAGATTGGTTAACTAACGATTCTGTTAATGTTTATAAAACATGGACAATCCCCGTTGGAGAAGTAAATGTAGATAGTTTGATAACAATTGTATTCTTACAAGATGATGAAACCAAAGAAATTTATCAAACTGCATATGCAAATGATTTCACTACAATTACATCAATTGAAGATTTTAATGAAAGTATTGAAAGTTATGATTATAGAGTTTATCCTAATCCTGTTAAAGAAATCTTAATTCTAGAATTACTTAAAGATATTACGTTTGAACTGGATGTGAATATTTATAATGGAATAGGTTCAATGGTAAGATCCAGTAAATTACTGCCAGGAGAGAACAGGATTGAAATTAATACAAATGATCTGCCTGGTGGAGTGTATTATTTGCGAATAACAAATGAAGAACAGATAATTGAATCGAAAAAAATTATCAAAATAGACTAAATGAAAAGCAGAGATTTATCGCTGTTTTTTTTTACTAATTGTTATTGTACCTACTGTGTCTTGGTCTTGCTGGACTACTATCATTTCGTCGTCTATGTCTTCCTTTAGTATTTTCACCATCCTGGTTACTTAACATATGAATAAACATTTTTTGTAAGCTTATTTGTTGTT
>PKTC01000308.1 GCA_002869305.1 Marinilabiliales bacterium | reverse complement strand
TAATTTATTTACAGCCTCATGCACTTTATCTTTTATTTCGAATTCCGACATTACCTCGTGCTCCTGATTTTCATCTCTTTCAGCTAGAACTTCTGAGTCTTGTATAAATTTCTGCCGGACCTTTATATGCTTCAAGAAGTTTAGACTTGAATTCTTAACTGCTTTGAATAGATATGCCTTTAAATCTTTTATTAACTTAACCTGCTCAAAGTTCTGCCATACCTTTACAAATACATCTTGCACAATTTCTTCAGCTTGTTCATAATCGTTTACATATTTAAACGAAGAAAGCACTAGATGATGAAATAGATCATCAAATAATTGTTTGATTATTTGTTCAGGATGTGTCTGATATTGATTCATATGCGTAAACAATATACTAAGATAGGACATTCAGGCTAATTTCTGTTAAATAGATTAAACAATTATATTTAACACAAAGAATTATTGAAAAATTCTAACTATATTTTTCAGTAATTTTCAATAATATAAACCTCAGCAACTGAAACAGTAAACAATTAATTCTTAAAAATTACGTAACAAAATGCGCTTATTTTATTAATATATAGACATATTTTCATATATTAGAAGTGCAAATTTTAATGAACATATTCAAGTCAAACTTTGTCATAATAACAACTTTGAATATTAAACTTTAACTTGTTATTAATTTAAATTATCAGTTATGAAAATAGATCTTAATGCCGATATTGGTGAAAGTTTTGGCAGTCATAAAATGGGTAATGATGAGGAAATTATAAAATACATTACCTCTGCAAGTATTGCATGTGGATTTCATGGAGGTGATCCATTAACCATTGAAAGAACCATAAAACTGGCTTTAGAAAATAAAGTTGCAATTGGAGCACATCCTAGTTATAACGATTTACAAGGTTTTGGACGGCGTTCTATTAAAATTAGTGATGAAGATCTATACTCAACCATTTTGTATCAGGTGGGTGCTTTAAAAACAATGACCGAAGCTCTTGGAGGAAAATTACGACATGTAAAACCTCACGGTGCCTTATATAATGATTTAGCGAATAGCTTGCCAAAGGCCAAAGTTGTTGCTGAAGCTATCTATAAAATTGATCCCGAATTAATTTTTGTTGGATTATCAAATTCTGAAATTCAAAATGCTGCGCGTGAAGTTGGATTAAAAAGTGCATGCGAAGTTTTTGCTGATCGAGCATATAATGATGATGGTTCGCTGGTTTCCAGACATAGATATGGAGCCATTTTTGAAGATGGTGATGCTTGTATGAATCAAGTTAAACAAATATTAGAAAACCAAACCGTGACTTCAATTAATGGTAATTCTGTTGATATGTGTATTCATACAATCGGAGTTCATGCAGATAGTAAGGAGGCCTTGAGTTTTGTTAAAGATTTTCATAAGTTTCTAAAAGAGAAAAATATAAAACCTGCAAGTTTACGATTATAGGATTTACAATTGGAAAGTAAAATGGGACGAAAGTCCCATTTTTATTTAAGTGTATTAAAGTCAAATTAGTATATCTCACTTCCTTGAGATGAAATGAACAGATTAAAATCGCTATTGGACGGATGGAAGAATATAGGTATTTAACAATCTTTCAGGAGTTTGCCATTGGAAGGAATTACCTTCAATAAAACGATTTGTAAACACAACAACTAAATTATGTTGTGGTACAATTATAATCCATTGCCCACCAAATCCAACTGCTGCATAGTAATTGTCTTCGTTAACCCACCAATGATATCCATAATAGTAATTAGGTGTATATTTTCGTTGGATATGTTTTTGCTGTGATATTTCGACCCAACTTTCAGGTACAATTTGCGATCCATCCCAGTTACCATTGTTAAGATATAAGTATCCAAATTTAGCCATGTCGCGCGGAGTAAGTCTCAAACTAGCGCCACCATACGTCACATTCTGGGCATCATGACGCCAATAATAATGATTAATACCCAATTGTGTAAAAAGGTTTTCAACTGCAAAAGAATCAGTTCTTAAATTTGTTGAATTTTTAATTATACCAGAAAGAACATGAGATATTCCGGTATTATAACTGTATTCTTCGCCAGGAGCTGAAATCACAGGCCTGTCTAAAACAAATTTCACGCGATCATGACTTAAAGTCCATTGATAAAATGTATTTCTTTCATCATTATATGAATATTCCAATTCATACCATTCTAAACCAGCACTCATGGTTAGCATATTTTCAAGACTAATATTTTGTTTCTCAATTGATAGATTTTCAATTGCATAGTTTGGAAAAAAACTTACCATTTTATCATTTACATCTGTTATGTAGTTATGGTCAATTGCAATACCTATAAGAGCAGAAGTTATACTTTTTGTACATGAGTAAATGGGATGTAAACTGTCCATGCCATAATAATCAGAATAGTATTGCTCAGCAACAATATATCCGTCCTTAATTATAACTACACTATGTATATCGATGTGTAGCTTAATTAGAAGATTAATCTCCTCATTTAATTCATTTAATTTACTGGAGTTCATACCTACTTCTTCTGGTCTGCACATTCGCCATGCTGATGTTGGCCAATAAGACCCATTGAAGTTGCCCGTTGAGATAAATTCGTTTGATGGAAACTGAAAATTATCTTCTTCTTCCTGACAACTATTCAGAAATACGATTACGGTAAATAATACTAAAATTCTTAATAAATATATCTGTGTTTTCATCCTGGTTTTATTATAAATTTTAAAAGGAATACTATTAGAATTGAATTCTATAATTTATAAGTGGAATTAAAGAATTTTGATATATAGTTTTGAAATTTCTTAGACTGTTATCCCATTCAACTTCAAGCTCGTTTTGTCTGTTTGTAAGATTTATTAAATCAATGCTTATTTCGCTTGTATATTTAGGTTTGTTTTTTGTATAACTTAGCTTGAGATCAATACGAAAATAATCCGAAGCTTTTTCGGTAAAACCATTATCTAAAATAACAACCATATATCCATTATCAATGGATGCTTGTTCGTCGTATGGCAGACTTCGCATTCCTCCCATTAAAATCATCCGGGTACTTAATCCTATTAAGTTTTGTTTCTTTTTCCCAACATTAAATTCTTTCCCAATGAGAGCATTTATAGCATAAGTACCATCATACTTTGTATGTAGTTCTTCTCCAAGTTTATTTTTAAATTTTGAATCATACAAGGTACTGGTTAAAAGAAACTGATAACTATTCGAAAAGAATTTCTCCAGCGTTAACTCAATTCCTTTGTTGTAGCCTGTACCATAATTGGTCAATACATTGCCTTCAAAGCCATAATCGAAGTTTATGGAAGAATAGTATGGAGGAAAGGGATAGGCAGGTATATCATATAACTCCTGATAATACACCTCTGTTTTTAGAAGCATATTTTTTGTAATTTGATAATTATAACCTGCAACGTAATGTTTTGCTTTGGTTAATTCTAAGTCAATATTGGCTTGAATTTCATCCCCATCATGTAATGTTAATTTCCCAACATAAAGAGTCATTGATTCTTTTCTGCTATGAATTCCATAGCCAGCGCTTAATGCATGTTTAGAATTAATCTGCCAGTGAATTCCTAATCTTGGCTCAATAGAATAATTATTATTGAGATAGAACTGCATAAAGTGAACCCCTGAATTCAATGTTACACTTTTTGTAATTTTATACTTCCAGTTAAGATATGCTTGTAAAGTTCCTGCATTTTCATTGGCATCAACGTATGCATGTTCATAAACTATGTTTCCGTAATCAGGATTTAATGGATCGGAGTTCCATCTCCTGAGTGTGTCAGATGACCATCCAATATATGAGTCATTGTAAGTTTTACCATATATTAAACCCAATTTAACTTTATGTTTTGAATTTATTTTTTTGTTTACACTTAAAGATGCTTTTGTATTATATTCTATTACATTTTATTTTGAATAATGATCAACAGGTGAATCTATAGTTCCAACATTTTATTTTTCATCCCATTTATATTGCCAACCAGAAAGAGAAACAATGGTTTTTATGTAAGTACTTGAGTTAATTGAGTAAAAATTGGATGCTCCGACTGTTGACATATTTGAATTCCAATCATAACCATTTTCACCTTTTTCATGACTTAATCCTCCAATACCAAAAATAGAAAACGTCCCTATTTTTTTTGTAGGATGATAAACTTTGAAAGAAATATCCTGAAAATCAGGAACGCTTTCCAAAGCGACTCCTAGTTTTTCTATTAAACCAAAAGTGCTATATCTGTATTGTGCTATATATGTTGAATTAGATCCTTTCTTTAATGGTCCTTCCATCATTAACTCAATTCCAATGGGACTAATTTGAAAAGTTTGTTCGTGTTTCTCGTTATTACCTGTCCTTAATTTAAGATCAAAGACACCAGAGAGAGCATTTCCATATTCTGATGTAAATGCGCTGGTGTAAAAATCTGAACCGGCAATCATGTTATTACTTACAATATTAACTCCGCCTCCGGAGGATCCAATTTCAGAAAAATGATTGAGATTTGGAATTTCAATCCCTTCTAATCTCCATTGTAAACCTTTTGGACTATTCCCACGGATGATAATGTGATTCTGTCCATCATTGCTTGAAAGTACTCCAGGAAAAGATAATGCTGTTCTGGATATATCCGCAAAGGAACCTGGGTAATTGTTAATTTCATTGGCAGAAAAACTCCGACCACTAATTGTAGCCAGATCATTAATAGGTCTTGATTTATTGGTTGATGAAATAACTTTTACTTCATTAAGATTAACAAAGGATTCTTCAAGTTCAACTAGCGTAACATATTCTTTCCCTGAATTAACTAATACTTTATTAATGACAACTGGTTTATAGCCAACATATGAAAAAGAAAGATCATAACGTCCAATTGAGATGTTTTCAAATCTGAAATTACCTTC
>PKTC01000169.1 GCA_002869305.1 Marinilabiliales bacterium | reverse complement strand
GCTAAAGCGGCATAATTTACAATATTATCACTTAATGCTTCAACAATAAAAGGTTTCCGGTTAATCAAATAAGAAACAGCTTGAGAAATTTTCATAATAGTAATTTTTGTTAAATATATAACATTTTGTTAATTTTTTGTTATAAATAATATAACTTATTTATTAATAAATCAACTCTACATATTATTGTGTAAAAATTACTAAATGAAAGTATTTAAATTTGGTGGAACATCCATTTCATCCCCTGAAAATATTAAAATTGTGTATAACATAATTTCTGATACAAAGCCTAAAATAGTTGTATTTTCAGCTATTAAAGATATCACTAATCTTCTTTCGGAATTTATTAAACAATCTTATGTTGGAAATTGGATTCAATCTGAACAAATTATTAGTATAATAAGAGATGTTCATTTAGATACCATTCAGGGCCTTTTCTCGAGTAATAATTTTAAAGAAATTGCTATTGGCAAACTTGACGCGTCCATATCATTTTTATCAAAATTTCTAGATAAGAAATTAACAGGCAAGTACGTTAATGAAATTCTGGCACAAGGAGAATTATTATCAACTATGATTATCTATTTATATATGCTGGAAAATGGCGATGATGTAGCTTTTCTTCAAGCTCTTAGCTTTATAAAACTTACGAAAGAAAAAGAACCTGATTACCCCTACATTGAAGATAGGCTCAAACAGGAACTCAGCAAACACTTAGGGTGTAAGCTGTTTATAACTCAAGGCTTTATATGCTCGAACCATAAAAACGAAATTGCCAACTTAAATAGAGGAGGAAGTGATTATACGGCTACTGTTATTGGGAAAGCCCTAAAAGCAGATTTCATAGAAATTTGGACAGATATTGATGGTTTACAAAACAACGATCCACGATTTGTTAAGGAGACCAAAACCATTCGCTCATTGTCTTATGAAGAAGCTTCAGAGCTTGCATTTTTTGGGGCTAAAATACTGCATCCCTTAACTTTAAAACCAATTCAGAACGAGAATATCCCCTTAAGCATTAAAAACACCTTTGATCCCTCAAAAGAAGGTACTTTGATCCATAATAATAAAAAAAGTGAAAATCTAAAAGCCATCGCTTCAAAAGACGGCATAACAACTATTAAATTAAAATCAGGAAAAATGATGCAGGCATATGGTTATCTAAAAAAAGTATTTGAGGTCTTTGAAAAATATCATACCTCAGTAGATATGCTAACAACCTCAGAGATTTCTGTCGCGATGACCATTGAAAACAGAAATTATATTCAAGATATAGTTAGTGAATTAGAGCCTTTTGGCGATCTTCAAATTGAGAACAATCAAAGTATTATTTGTATCGTTCAAGATTATTTGAATGATACGAATTTTTCTATACAAGAAATTATTGTGGGTCTAAAAGATGTTCCGATAAAGATGATCTCATTCGGCTCAAGTACTATTAATCTCTCCATTATTGTGGATACAGAAAACAAACCAAAAGCTATGGAATTTTTAAATAGCCATGTACTTAAGAATGAACCATGTTTAGCACAGAGTTAATAAATAAGTTAAAAAAATTTAATACCCCTTTTTATTTTTATGATACAGATTTGCTGCATAAAACCCTTTTTGCCATAAAAGAAGCAGCAAGTCTGTTTCAATACAACATTCATTATGCACTGAAGGCGAACGCCAACCCTAAACTTTTAAAGATAATAAGTAGTTACGGATTTGGAGCCGATTGCGTAAGCGGTAACGAAATTGAACGAGCTTTACATTGTGGCTTCTCATCAGATAAAATAGTCTTTGCTGGCGTAGGTAAAACCGATCTGGAAATCAAATTGTCTATCGAAAAACACATTTATAGCATCAATTGTGAATCACTTGAAGAATTGGAAGTTGTAAATTCCATTGCCTCAAAAGAAAATAAACGAGTACGAGTTGCTCTTAGAATTAACCCTAACGTTGATGCCAAAACGCATAAAAACATTACAACTGGCTTAACTGTGAATAAGTTTGGTTTATCCATTGATGATCTGCATCGAATCATGAGCAAGATTGACAAATACAAGAATCTGCATATGGATGGATTACACTTTCATATTGGCTCTCAAATAAATAATTTAAACGTTTTTAGTGAACTAAGTAAAAAAGTAAATACCATTCAATCATATCTGGAAGAGTATAATTTTTATCCTAATCATATTAATCTTGGTGGAGGTTTGGGCATAAACTACCAAAAGCCTGAGGATCAAATTCCTGATTTTCAGGCTTATTTTAAGATTTTTGCCAACAATCTTAACGTTAATGCTAACCAGAGCATTCATTTCGAACCCGGAAGATCTATTATAGGACAAAGCGGGATGCTGCTCACCAGAGTACTTTATACCAAGGAAACTGAAAACGGAAAGCTAATCATTGTTGATGCAGGGTTTACAGAATTAATTCGTCCTGCCCTTTACCAGGCACAGCATAAAATTGTGAATTTAAGTTCAAATGATTGTAATGAAACCTACGATATTGCTGGTCCAATATGTGAAACTTCAGATTATTTTGGAAGATCTGTAAAATTACCAAGAACTAAAAGAGGAGATTTAATCGCAATCATGTCAGTTGGTGCATATGGAGAAACGATGGCATCACAATATAACTTAAGGTCATTAGCACCTAGCTTCTATAATGATGTAATTTCGTATTCTGCTCTTATTTAAATATCCGAAGCTGGCAATGTGAAATAAAATGTAGCTCCCTCTCCGGGTTGGCTTTCTGCCCAAATCTTACCTCCATTTAATTCCACAAACTCTTTACTTAATAATAAACCAAGCCCAGATCCTGCCTCGTTGTTTGTACCAGCAGTAGTATAAAAATTCTTTGAGTCGAATATTTTTTGTGCTGTTTCTTCATCAAATCCTATTCCTGAATCCTGAATTGCAATTTTATAGTATGATCCTTCTTTTTCAATATTAATTTCAATATCACCTTCGCGGGAAGTATATTTAATTGAATTTGAGATAATGTTTCTTATTACAGTCATTAACATATTCTTATCTGCATATACATCATAATTATTCTTAGTATTCAATTTTAATGAAATGCTCTTATGATCTGCAATAGTCCTGAACAATTGAAGGTTTCTGTTTACGACCGTATTTAAACTTATATTCTCAGGTTTAAATATAATCTCATTCCTTTGACTTTTTGCCCACAATAGTAGATTCTCCAATAAGTCACTTACCGATTGAACGGATTTCATAAATATACTGAAGGTTTCTAGTAGATTTTTATCCTTTGTAATGTCCTCATCCTCCAGAAGCATTTCTATGAGCGATTTTAAATTACCTATTGGCCCTCTTAAGTCATGACCAATAATTAAGAACATTTTATCTTTCGTTTTATTGATATTATCTAACTCTTTCTTTTGCTTTTGAAGTAATTTGTTTTGAGATCTTCTTTGCTTTAAGGATATTAAAACGTATATAAAAATACTGGTGATTAATCCTAAAATGGTTAACAAGGCTGTATTATAAGTTCTAGCGCGTCGTAGTTCGAGTTCTCTTATTTTTTTATCTTTATTTAGTAAATCTATTTCAGCCTGCTTTCTTTGTTTCTCTATGCGGTATTCTAAATCAAACATCTTTTCAGATAAGGTTTGATTAAATAATGTGTCATTATAATGAATAATTTTTTCAAGATACATCGAAGCCGATTTATATTGCTGCCTCTTTATATCAATATCCGACAAAACCTGAAAATTGTCTCTTATGATTAGTTTTGCACCAATTTCTTTTGCG
The DNA here is from genome assembly GCA_002869305.1 of Marinilabiliales bacterium. Lineage (GTDB taxonomy): Bacteria > Bacteroidota > Bacteroidia > Bacteroidales > UBA12077 > UBA12077. The sequence continues at coordinate 25,652 of PKTC01000169.1, read as the reverse complement.
ATCCGCATGCTTTTCTTAGCATTTGCCTCTGCAAAATCAAATTTACCGTCTGCCAAATAAGTTTTTGAAAGCATGGTAAGGATATTTGCATATAAATCCTTATCCATTTCAGTGTTTACAACCTCCAACGATTTTTGATAATTTATCAAAGCTTTTTCGGAGTTACCTAACTCAAAGTGAATATCTGCAATGTATTTATAACAAACTGCCTGGCCAGAAATTTGGTCAATTTCTGTTCTTAACTTTAATGCTTCTTGAAAATGCTCGAGTGCTTCATAATTTTCTTCACGCAACATTTGCGCCCTACCCAAATTTAAATGCACATATGCCAACATACCTTTATGATCCAATTCCTCAGCAATTACTTTTGCCTTATTTAAGTTTTCTATAGCATTATAATAGTATCCCTGGTATATATGTAAGTTTCCAATATTAATATATGCAAAACCTTCCTGTTCACTAACCTTATATTTTTTTGCTAACTCTAATCCTTTGAAATAATAATCCATTGATTCAGAGTAATTTCCAATAATACGATATGCAACTCCTATAAAGCTGTGTGCCTTTACAAGATTCTCATAATCGTCAAATTGCTCAGCAAATTTTACTGCCTCCAAACCATATTCAATAGATTTTTGAGGTTCAGAGTTTCGTAGCTCCCAACTTAACTCATTTAAGATCCCCGCTTTGCTTGAGTCATGGGCATTTATTAGTTGCTTATACAAACTGTCAACTAATGTATTGCTTATGGAAAATGTGTAAATGGGAATCAAAAAAACAAGGAGCAATAAGATATTCTTTTTCATGGCCTTAGGTATATTCTATGGTATAAAAATATGTACAAATTGTCAGAAATAATAATAAATTTTATACTCAGAATCAAATTATACACTAAACTTACAAATTAATTGATTAAAAATAAATAGCTAAAGTATTATTTAATGCACCTTTCTAAATTATATGGCGAATTAGCGTTAATAATAACAAGCTATTCTTATTTTTGTTAAGCATAAAAAACTTTCTATACAAAATAGTGTTAGCATTTTGTAATAATTTAGCAAGATTACGTACTAATTGTTAAAACATTAATCACAAATAAATGGAATTACTCAAAGTTCAAAACATAGAAAAAAGATTTATCAATCATCTGGCTTTAGAGGATGTAAATGTTAGTATCCCAGAAAATAGCATATATGGACTCCTCGGGCCAAATGGTGCAGGTAAAACAACCTTAATCAGGATCATAAATCGAATTACGGCTCCTGATAAAGGTGAAATTTTCTTAAAAGGTAAACCGTTGCAGCCGAACGATGTAAATTTGATTGGCTATCTTCCCGAAGAACGTGGATTGTACAAGAAGATGAAAGTTGGTGAGCAAGCCTTGTACCTGGCACAATTAAAAGGACTATCCAAGAGAGATGCCCTAAAACGTTTAAAATTTTGGTTCGAAAAATTTGAAATTCAACCCTGGTGGGACAAAAAGGTTGAAGAACTATCTAAAGGCATGGCACAAAAGGTGCAATTCGTAACAACCATCTTACATGAACCCGAATTGCTAATATTTGATGAACCATTTAGTGGATTCGACCCAATTAATGCCAATTTATTAAAAGAGGAAATTCTTGAGTTAAAGAAAAAAGGTTCAACCATTATCTTTTCCACACATAACATGGGATCAGTTGAAGAACTTTGTGATCACATCACGCTAATAAACAAATCAAAAAATATTCTCGAAGGTCAGATTGATGATATCAAACAAAAATACAAATCAAATACCTATGAAATATCTTATAATGGTGACACAGATAAACTCGAGAAATCATTAAATGAACATTACGAGATAGTTGAAAAATCAAAGGTAAACGGAAATAATTCAATTAAGGTAAAACTTTTGCATCAAACCAACGAGAACGAATTACTTTCATTGATAATTCCTGCTGTTGAAATAATATCATTCAACGAAATTATTCCAAGCATGAATGATGTATTTATTAAAGTTGTAAATGAATATCAAAGCTAACACTCGAAAAAATTTATACCATGAATAAGATCAAATTAATCATACTTCGCGAATATCTTACCCGAATAAAGAAGAAGTCATTTATTGTAATGACCATATTAGGTCCTGTTCTTTTTGCAGCCATGATGGTAGTTCCCGCCTGGCTTGCATCAATGGAAGATACCGACATGAAGAACATTGCCGTAGTCGACAGCTCAGGGATTTTTATTAATAAAATTCCGGATACAGATTACATTAAGTTTGAATATCTTGAAAACAAATCAATCAATGAGATCCACAAAGATTTCTCAAAATCAGACTATTATGCAGTTCTTCAAATTCTTCCCAGTATAACCTATGAACCCAGTGCTGTGCATCTTTTTTCTGATAAACAGACTAGTTTTTCTGTAAAATCACACATTGCCAGTGCCATGGAAAAAGAGCTTAAAAATAGAAAATTAAGGGCTCATGGAATTGATGAAGAAATCCTAAACTCGATTAAATCGGATGTTTCCATTAGAACCATCCAATGGACTGAAGATGGAATAAAAGAAAGTTCAACCGAAGTTGCTATGATAGTGGGATATGCCAGTGGTTTTCTTATTTATTTCTTCATATTTCTTTTTGGTGCACAGGTTATGCGTGGAGTTATCGAAGAAAAGACAAATCGAATTGTTGAGATCATCGTGTCATCAGCAAAACCTTTCCAGTTAATGATGGGCAAGATAGTCGGAATTGCCATGGTTGGTTTAACTCAATTTTTATTGTGGATTTTACTTACAACGGCTATTATTACAGGAGCTAAAGCTGTATTCTTTCCGGATTTAGGAACAAAGAATGCTCAAGAGGTTGTTGCTCAAGATTTATTTCAACAACAAAACCTTGCACAGGTAGAACAAATACAGCCACAAGAATTAGATAAAGTTGCTCAAATATTTAACTCAGTTAAGTCAATTGATTTTGGCGTAATTTTCGGCTCATTTATCTTTTACTTCCTGGGTGGATACTTATTGTACGGATCCTTGTTCGCAGCTATTGGTTCTGCTGTCGATAATGAAACAGACACGCAACAATTCATGCTACCTATTACCATACCACTTATTCTGGGAATATTTGTAATGATGAATGCTATTCAGACTCCGGATAGCCCCGTGGCATTCTGGTTTTCAATTATTCCACTCACATCTCCAATTGTAATGATGGTACGAATTCCGTTTGGAGTACCTTACTGGCAAATTGCATTATCCATGGGATTGCTTGTAATTACATTTTTAGGATCGGTTTGGTTAGCCGGTAAAATTTATAGAACCGGAATTTTGATGTATGGTAAAAAAGTGAATTACAAAGAAATCTGGAAATGGCTTCGATATAAATCTTAAGAAAATATTCAATTATTTACTTTATTATTTCAAAACTATCTGCTTACTTAGCAGATAGTTTTTTATTGTAATGCTATGAGAATTGCTATTATCGACATGGGGACCAATACTTTCAATTTACTAATTGTTGAAACTTTAGTAAATAATAAGTATGAAATAATTTTTAGAGATAAAGCAGGGGTTAAACTCGGTAAAGGCGGTATTAATAATAAAATTATTACCCCCGAAGCTTTTGAACGTGGAATGACTGCCATTGAAAAACATATGAATACCATTCGATCATTCAATGCCGAAAAAACAATTGCAACAGCTACTTCCGGCGTAAGAAGCACTGAGAATGGAAAGGAGTTTGTACAATCGATAGAATCAAAATTTGGATTAAAAGTTCAAATCATTTCGGGCAATGAAGAAGCTGAATTAATTTACAGAGGTGTAAAGCAAGCTGTAACATTTAACAACGAGAATGTTCTGATCCTCGATATTGGGGGTGGCAGTAACGAATTCATAATAGCCAACCACAATGGAATAATCTGGAAACACAGTTTTAAACTAGGAATGGCCCGTTTACTCGATAAGTTTAATCCTTCCGATCCCATAACTTTTGAAGAAATTAAGAAAGTTGAAAAGCATATCCATTCCAAACTTGGAATTCTATATGACGCTATATCTGAATTAAAACCTGAGAAACTCGTTGGATGTTCTGGTACTTTTGATTCTTTTCGAGCTATGATTATAGCCAAAAATGGAGGAATTCCAGATGATGTAAGAAGAAGCGTCTCCTATCCTATTAACATTGTTGATTATGAGAAACTGCATGTTGATTTGATAAATTCAACATTAGAAGATCGAAAAAAAATGGAAGGATTAGAACTAGTGCGAGTTGAGATGATTGTACTAGCAAGTATTTTTGTTAATTTTATCATCAGGAAATTTAAAATAAAATCTTTAACCCAATCGACCTTTGCTATTAAAGAGGGAATGGTTGATAAAATCTTAAACAGCTAAAAATTAAATCTATGGCTAAAATTTTAGTTATCGACGACGAAAAAAGTATTCGCGATACCCTTAAGGAGATTCTTGAATATGAAGATCATAAAGTTGATCTTGCAGAAGATGGTGAAGAAGGATTGGACCAGTTTAAAAACAATAAATACGATATTGTTCTTTTAGATATAAAAATGCCTAAAAAAGATGGTATTGAAGTGCTTGAAGATATATTTGCGGTAGCAACGGATGTTCCGGTTATCATGATTTCGGGTCATGGAAATATTGATACTGCTGTTGAATCGATCAAAAAAGGAGCATATGATTTTATAGAAAAGCCATTGGATCTTAATCGATTGTTAGTAACTATCCGAAATGCAATGGACAGAACTACGCTTTTAAAAGAAACCAAAACTTTGAAGCGACAGGTAGCTAAAACCTATGACATTGTTGGAGAATCAGAGCCCATAGTTATGGTCAAAGGCATGATTGAAAAAGTTGCTCCAACCGATGCGCGTGTTTTAATTACTGGACCAAATGGGTCAGGGAAAGAACTAGTTGCACGTTGGTTACATGAGAAAAGCAATAGAGCCGAATTTCCTTTTGTTGAAGTTAATTGCGCAGCTATTCCTTCGGAATTAATTGAAAGTGAACTATTTGGGCATGAAAAAGGAGCTTTTACCTCAGCGCATAAACAAAGGAAAGGAAAATTTGAACAAGCACATACCGGAACTATTTTCCTGGACGAAATTGGAGATATGAGTTTAAACGCTCAAGCCAAAGTCTTAAAAGCATTGGAAGAGAAAAAAGTATCCAGAGTTGGAAGCGATAAAGAAATTCATGTGGACGTTCGTATTATTGCAGCCACCAATAAAAACTTAAAAGAAGAAATAGAAAAATCAAATTTTCGTGAAGATCTCTATCACAGGTTAAGTGTTATTTTAATCTCTGTTCCGGGTTTAAATGAAAGGAAAGATGATATTCCAATGTTGGCAGAACATTTTAATCAACTTATTTGCTCCGATTATGGAGTTCCAAAACTAGAGATAAAAGAAGATGCAATTGAGGAGTTAAAGAAAATTAATTGGACCGGTAACATCCGAGAGTTTAGAAATGTATTGGAAAGATTAATTATTCTTTGTTCTAAAGAAATTACCGGTAAAGATGTAATTGATTACGCGCAGCCGATTTCAAAATAGATCTTCTTAACTTGTTCATAATTAGACAAGTTCAGTATGACAAGTTTTTTTATGACTCAAAGAGCTTGTCGAAATGTGATATAAAATAGTTAATAAGATATGGGACGAATCGAAAAAGATTTTTTAGGCGAAAAGCAAATCACCAAAAACGCTTTGTACGGAATAAATTCCTTAAGAGCCCGTGATAACTTCCCTGACTCCACTCCTTTTCATATTGAATGGTATAAAGCAATTGGGCTAACCAAACTGGCATGTTATTTAACCTACGACAATTTTAAGTCGGAAGTAATGGAAAAACATTCAAAAAATGATCTTCCCATAAATCTCTATGACAAATCAACCATTACGGCCTTAATTGAAACTGCAGAAGAACTTGCAGAAGGAAAATTCTACAATCATTTTATCGTGCCAGCAGTTCAAGGTGGTGCCGGAACAAGTATTAACATGAATATTAATGAGATTATTGCCAATGAATCTCTTTTAAAACTGGATCATAATCCCGGGGAATATAATTTAATTGACCCTATCGAACATGCCAACGTATTCCAGTCAACAAATGATGTGATTCCGACTTCACTAAAAGTTGCCGCAATAAAGCTCCTTGTAGAACTAGAATCAAAAATAAACGATTTGCGTTTTGATATTGAAGCCATCGAAAATAAAAATAGGAATAAACTTCGAGTGGCTTATACGCAAATGCAAGAGGCGGTGCCATCGTCTTATGCTATGCTGTTTAGCACTTATAACGAAGCATTATCTCGTGATTGGTGGAGAGTTTCAAAGTGCTTCGAACGAATTAAAGTTGTTAATCTGGGTGGAAGTGCCATAGGAACAGGAATATCTGTTCCACGGTATTTTATTATGGAAGTCGTTTCTACATTGCAGAAACTGACCAATTTGCCTATTACCAGAAGTGAAAATTTACCTGATGCTACTAGTAATTTAGACTCTCTAGTTGAAGTTCATGCAATTTTAAAATCGCATGCCGTGAATTTAGAAAAAATGGTTTCTGATATCAGATTACTGGCATCCGATGTTGTTGGCAAAAAAGACCTTAGTATACCACAAAAACAAGTGGGAAGCTCTATCATGCCGGGTAAAGTTAATCCAGTAATACATGAATTCGTTGTTAGTATAGCTCATAAAATATATGCCAACGACTCATTGGTAACCTCCTTAAGCGCACAGGGTTGTTTAGACTTAAATGCATATGTGCCGGTAATTGGTCATGCCTTGCTTGAAAGTATCAAATTATTAATTGCAGCAAATACTACCCTAAAAGAAAATCTGTTTAAAGGTTTGGAGATTGATAATGATACTGCTGAAGATAAGTTATATCACAGCCCGGCCATCACAACAGCCTTAAGTCCTTATATTGGGTATCACAAAGCCGCAAAGCTTGCTAAAGAAATGAAAAAATCAAAGAAAGATATTTTTAGAGTAAACAGTAAACTAAAACTGATTGAACCTGAAAAACTAGAAAAAATTCTAGCTCCACAAAATCTATTGAAATTAGGATTTACTCTAAAGGATATTACTGAATAATGTTCAAGAACTACATTAAAAAAAATTTAAACAAAACGTATGTTATAGATATAGCCTTTCTTTCGGTTTTAGCAATATTGTTTTTTTATTTTGGCTATCATGACGTGTTCTTTTCCGAACCGTTCGGAATACATTATATGAGGCAAACAGATAGCTTGTCGTTTGCATCGAATTATTACAATCATGGCTTCAAGTTTTTCTCTCCAGAGCTTTACAATCTTAAAAATATGGATGGAAAAGCAGCCTGTGAGTTTCCTTTTACTTATTATATTACGGCTTTATTATATTCTATATTTGGAAAGCAGTTTTTTATACAAAGGATCGTTCACATAGTTATAGCATATTTTGGTGTTTTTTGTAGTTATCGTTTAGCTTTATTAATTCTAAAAGATAAAGTTTATGCTGTTTTGGTTGGACTCATAGTTTTCTCTTCAACCGTATTTAATTATTATGCGTTTAATTATTTGCCCGATATTCCTGCTCTTGGGCTGGTATTTGCCGGTTGGTATTTCTTTTATAAATATTTAACTGATGAAAAACGATCAAGTCTTATTTTCATGCTTCTGTTTTTTACTTTAGGAAGCTTAATAAAGGTAACTTACCTGATAAATTTGCTTTCTATAATTTCCTATAGCATATTAATCGTATTAGTTTTAAGAGAAAAAGTAGCATTGCCCCGTGGTAAAAAAATAATATGGACAGGATTAATATCTGTATTTCTGGTGGTAGTTTGGAATATATATATGATTCATTATAACACCATAAACGAATCAAGCTCTTTTAATACCAAGGCTTTACCAATTTGGGGAATGACTAAAGAAAACATACATTTTGTTTGGGAACTAATAACCAACTATTGGTACAAGCAATATTTCCCCAAAAGTATTTTTCATTTATTTTATGCCATATTTTTTTTACAAATCATTTTAATCAAGAAGGGAAACAAACAGTTCTCGACGGTTCTTCTAATTCTATTCCTTGCTAATCTGTCTTATTTGATTTTGTTCTATAGTCAGTTTAGAGATCATGACTATTATTTCTTAGCATTTTTCCCTGTCTTTATATTAGTCCTAATCAACGGTTTAAAAACTTTACAAAATATAACGTCGAACAAAATAATTCATTTGATTATTCAGTTAGTAGTAGCAGTTCTATTAGTTTCTGGAGTGAATTTTTCCAGAGTAAGAGTATACAAAAGATTTGATAAAAAAATAGACAAGTATTCACAAGCTGGGCTTATAATACATGAGCATAATAATTCGATCAAACAACTAAATATTCCAAAAGAGTCGAGATTCATTGTTGCCCCAGATCTTTGCCAAAATGGTGGATTGTTTTTTCTTGATAAAAAAGGATGGAATTTAACACCAGATCAAATCAATATTGAAAATATTGTTGAATTAAAAAACAGAGGCGCTCAGTATTTGTTAATGGTGACAAAAGATTCAGCACTTTTATCAGGCGCAGATTCAACAGGAATGCGTATCTTTGAAAACCTAGAAATTGCCATTTTTAAATTAAAAGAAGAAGAGGAAAATCATGTCGAAAGGTAAAGACTCAAAACCACATATTGGAATTTATGGAAGGCGAAATAATGGTAAGAGCTCTTTAATTAATACGTTAGCCGGACAAGATATTGCCATTGTGTCAGATCATGCTGGAACAACAACAGATCCGGTAAAAAAATCATTTGAGATAACTGGATTTGGACCCGTAATTTTAATCGATACAGCTGGAATTGATGATGTTGGAGATTTAGGCTTAAAAAGAATTGAAAAGACTTTAGATTCAATAAAAACTGTAGACTTAGCTATCCTGGTGATTGCAAACAATACCTTTGGTGAATTTGAAAAAAATCTCATCGCCGAGTTTAAGAAAACTGATACACCTTATTTTATTGTGCACAATAAATCGGATATTGCATTACTAAGCGATAATTCCAGAACTTCTATCGTATCTCAAACCAATGTATCCATCATTGAATTTGACACAATTCAGGCAGAAAATCTGGAAAAAATAATTCAACTCATAAAAATTACAATACCAGAATCTGCCTATAAAACACCTTCTTTGGTTGGAGATTTATTATCCTATGGCGATATCGTTCTTTTAATTACACCCATTGATATTGAAGCACCTGCCGGCAGAATGATACTCCCGCAAGTTCAAGCCATTCGAGATATTCTTGATAATGATGCTGTGGCTATTGTATTAAAAGAACGTGAAGTGGATGCTTTCTTGCGAAAAACAAAAATTAAACCAGCTTTAGCCATTACCGATAGCCAGATTTTTACAAAAGCCGATGCTTCAATCCCTCGAAATATCCCTTTAACAAGTTTTAGCATTGTTTTAGCAAGATTTAAAGGTGAATTTGAACATTTTCTTAAAGGAACACCTAAAATATCTGAATTAAAAGATGGCGATAGAGTTTTAAGTCTTGAGTCATGCACGCATCATGTTTCATGCGACGATATTGGAAGAGTAAAAATTCCCCGATGGATTTCAAATTTTACAGGTAAAAAACTAGAGTTTGATGTTGTAGCCGGATTAGATAATCTTCCTCGAGACATTCATGATTATGCTCTGGTTGTTCAATGTGGTGGATGCGTAATTACAAGAAAACAACTCATAAATAGGCTGCGTCTGGCTATTGAAGCAGGTGTTCCGGTAACAAATTATGGTATGGCCATTGCATATGTGCAAGGTATTTACGAAAGAGCAGTGGCACCATTTGTGAAAACAAAACAATCTTCATTAGATTATCTCTAGTTTTATCAACACCTCGGATAAACAAACAACACGATTTAGTCTACCAACGCTAATTTTTTGCTCTTTTTTATAATTTGTACTGCGAAAGGAATTGAAAAATATAAAGAATGCATGTTATTTATATTTTTTGGACTTTAGTTATCATTTTATCCCTTCTTGTTGAATTAATTTTTTAAGCATTATTTCTAGGCATACTTTTGTTTCAGAAAAGATTGCGTGCACTTATCCCCGCAAGGAAATTTTAGGTTCATAAATAATTAAAATATCCATATATGCAAATCATGCAGTCTTTTCTTTTTTTCAAACATCATGCACAATTTCGAACACTTTAGTTCATATCTGAACAATATATTATTTTAAATTCTTTAGGATTCTTAAAGCAACAAACACATTACTAGTATTTTGTTCCAAATGGCACTGTGTTTGTAATCCAAACATTGTACTCAACAATATTTATCAAATTACTCTCATGGAAACAGCACTTTATAATTAACAACGTCTTTACGAAGATTATGCAAACCAAATTAACATTAAACCATGAAACCACTAATTATAATAAGCATTTGTATTTTTATTAACCTTTCCGTTTTAGCTCAAGATACTAAACCCACAAAAAAAGTATATAATACTCAAAGAATTCAAAATGAACCGCCACGGATTGATGGTTTAATTGATAAAGATGTTTGGGATATTGTAGAATGGTCTGATGGATTTATTCAGAGGTCACCAAACGATGGACAAGCGCCATCGCAAAAAACTGCTTTCAAAGTATTGTACGACGACGAAAATCTTTATATCCTAATCCGAGCATTTGATACGGAACCCGATAAAATTGTTCAAAGAATGTCGCGTCGCGATGGTTTTGATGGTGATTGGGTAGAAGTTAATATAGACAGTTATAATGATGACAGGACTGCATTCTCATTTACTGCTTCTGTATCCGGTGTTAAAAGCGATGAGTATATAAGTAATGATGGCGATCGTTGGGATTCTACCTGGGACCCTATTTGGTATCTTAAAACTAGTATTGATGAAGAAGGCTGGATTGCTGAAATGAAAATACCTTTTACACAATTACGTTTTAGTAATCATAGAGAATTTCAGGTTTGGGGATTTCAAATTAATCGTCGGTTTTTCAGAAATGAAGAAAGATCACACTGGGCATATTTTTCTCAGGATGAATCGGGATGGGTTCGTCATTTTGGCGAATTACAAGGAATAAAGAACATTAAACCAAAAAGACAGCTTGAGGTATCGCCATATATCCTTGGTAAAACAGAATCGTATACTAAAGATGAGGACAATCCGTATTCAGAAGGATTTGAACCAAGTTTTGGTGCCGGATTAGATGGAAAAATTGGAATTACCAATGATTTTACGTTGAACTTCACAATTAATCCAGACTTTGGACAAGTTGAAGCCGATCCATCCGAAGTAAATTTAACGGCATTTGAATCATATTTCGAAGAAAAACGTCCTTTTTTCATCGAAAGCAGGGATATTACTAACTTTCAAATTTCAGGTGGCGGTAATTCATTTGCACGAGACAATCTTTTTTATTCAAGACGAATTGGTCGCTCACCTCAATACTATCCTGATGTTGACAGCGACAATGATGAATATACTGATGTTCCTGACAACACTACCATTTTAGGTGCAATGAAGTTAACAGGAAAAACAAGAGACGGACTTTCTATAGGAATAATTGAGAGTTTAACGGCTGAAGAAAAAGCTGATGTTTCAAGGCAAGGTGTAGAGAATACGGAGGTGGTTGAACCCATGACAAATTATTTTGTGGCAAGAGCACAAAAAGACCTTAATAACAACAATACAATAGTTGGGGGAATGTTTACGTCCACGAACAGATTTATCAATGATGATCATCTCGATTTTTTAAATACCGATGCATACACAGGAGGAGTAGATTTAATGCAATACTGGAATGATAAAAAACACTACTTTAAATTTAACTATGCGATAAGCCATATTAAAGGAGATAGCGCGGCGATGATTGCACAGCAAGAATCCTCAAGACGTTATTTTCAACGTCCTGATCACGACTATAAAACCTTCGACTCAACACGAACTTCAATGACAGGTCATGCGGGAACTGTGCAGGTCGGCAAAAATGGTAGCAGTAAGCTTCGCTGGGTATTTTGGACAACATGGCGGTCTCCGGAATTTGAAACCAATGATATTGGATTTCTAACCAGAGGAGATGCTATATTCCAGGTGTTTTGGGCAGGTTATAGGTGGACCGAACCATTCAGTATTTTTCGTCAAATGCAGGTAAATTTAAATCAATGGAGTGGATGGGATTTTGGTGGAAATAATAATTTTTATGGTGGTAACATAAATACATGGATGCAATTTAAAAATCATTGGTCATTTAATGCAGGAACAAATCTTGATGGTTCAAATATTTCCAACACTATGTTACGAGGAGGGCCCTCTTTTAAAACTCCAGGAAGCTTTAATTATTGGGTTAGTATGGGAACAGATAATAGAAAGAAAATACAAATCCGTGCCAATACTGGAACTAACTGGGGATTTGAAAATTCATCAAAGAACTCCTGGTATGGAATAGATATAACTTACCGCCCATTTGATGCTTTACGAATAACATTTTCTCCCGATTATTCTATTTCTGAAAGGGAACTTCAATATGTTGAATCTGAAGAATTCATTGGAGAAGATAGATATGTATTTGCTAAACTAGATCGCATTATAACAGATTTTACATTAAGATTAGACTATACCATTACGCCTGAATTAACTGTTCAGTATTACGGTTCTCCATTTATATGTGCTGGAGATTATTCAGACCCCAAATATATAACCGATCCTTTAGCAAGTAAGTTTGAAGATAGATTCAGCAGAGATATGACATGGTCTCAAGAAAGTGATTACCAGAATTATATAGATGATAACTACGACTTTAATTTCCGTCAATTTAGATCAAATTTAGTAGTAAGATGGGAATATCGACCGGGTTCATTATTATATCTAGTATGGACCCAAAGTAAAACAGGAGTCGCAAGTACAGGAAATTTTACCATGATGGATGATTTTGATGCACTTTTTAATTTACACCCATACAATGTATTCTTAGTAAAACTTTCGTTTAGAATAGCCAATTAATACAACACTATAATTAAGTGAATTCTATACATAATAATAAAACACCCGGAGTAATAAACCTTCGGGTGTTTTTTATGTTTAATTATTGACAATCATTTATTTAATCAGTAATTTTAATTTCTATAAAAATCTGCATTATGAAAAGAATAGCTTATTTATTGTTAATCATTCTATTATCTTCTACCATGATATTAGCGCAAGAATTACAAACCGATAAATTTGATACCAATAAAGGAGAACTGGCAATTAATTTTGTTAATCATGGCTCTTTGTTTTTTGAATTTGATGGAAAAGTTATTCACATTGACCCCGTAACCAGAATGGGTAATTATGAGGAATATCCAAAAGCTGATTTAATTCTTATTACTCATCAACATGGCGACCATTTAGATTTAAATGCAATTCATCTGCTAAAGAAAGAAAGCACTAAAATCATATTCACTAAAAAATGCCAGGAGATGAGCGAAGATCTTTCTGAAGTAATTGTCATGAATAACGGAGACATCCTAAACATTAACCAGTTAGAAATTGAAGCTATCCCCGCTTATAATATCAAACATAAAAGAGAAAATGGAAATCCTTTTCATCCTCAAGGAGAAGGCAATGGTTACGTAATCAATTTTGCGAACAAAAAAGTTTTAGTTGCCGGAGACACTGAAAATATTCCTGAGATTAAGGCTTTAGAAAATATAGATATTGCATTTTTACCGATGAACTTACCATATACTATGACTCCGGAAATGGTTGCTGAAGCTGCCAAAGCATTTAAGCCAAAAGTATTGTATCCTTATCATTATGGTGAAACTGATACCTCAAAACTCAAAGAATTACTTAAAGATGAAAAAGAAATTGAGGTGAGGATTAAGAAGATGTAATTGATTCAAATAACTACAATCTAATTCCAGGCACAAAATATGGTTCATTAAGCATTTATTTTTTGTAATTTGCTTTTTGGAGTTGGATATTTATTTTCAAATTTTCAATAATATTTGAAAATCTTTCCATCTTTTTAAATTTCGTTTAGTCTATAAATAAAAAGAAAAAAGGTTTTGGGCAAAGCAAATGTAGAAATACATGCAAAATTAATTAACAGTGCACGAAAAGGTGACCAACAATCCATGTACAGATTGTATAAATTATATGTGCAGGCAATGTATAATACTTGTATAAGAATGGTTTCGAACCAATATGATGCAGAGGATATTATACAAGAATCATTTGTTAAGGCATTTAACAATTTGGATTCGTTTAGGGGAGAATCATCCTTTGGATCATGGTTAAAAAGAATTGTTGTGAATCAATCCATAACATTTTTAAGAAAGAAAAAACAAGATTTTCTTGAAATAGAAAGCATGCAAATTCCAAATGAAGATGAAGAAGAAAACATCCCAAAAATTGATCCATCCGTGATTCATGAATCTATTAAAACTCTGCCCGAAAAGGCAAGAGTTGTTCTCAACCTTTATTTATTAGAAGGTTATAGACATAAGGAAATTGCTGAGATTTTAGAAATTACTGTATCAACATCTAAATCACAGTATTTACGTGCTAAACATTTATTACGTGAGAAATTAAAAAAGGAAATTCGTTATGAATATTGAGGAGTACATACGTAAAAACAGAAATAAGCTGGATGTAGAAATACCTGATGAAGACTATTTATGGACCGGAATATCACAATCCATTAATAAGAAGCCAAATCATAATCGTTTTTTAACTTTAAAAATTGTTGCAACAGTTATTGTTGTTATTGCACTTTCAATCATAACGTATCAGGTAACATCTCTGCGTAGTAATCAACAATTAATTTTGGCTAAAATAGACCCAAGCCTTGCTAAACAGGAAGCCCAATTCCAAAATCAAATCAAAACATACTATCAGGTTTTACAAAAAACAGATTATAATGAAGAACTATTAACAAGTAGTTTTAAGGACCTAGAATATATCGATACATTGATAGTTAAATACTCAGAGGATTTAAGTACATATGGCCCAAACCCAAAATTATTGAATTCGTTAATGGATCTTTATCAAAAGAAAATCAGATTGTTAGACAGAATGTTAAACGAAATTGAAAAAAACAAAAAATATGAAAACACTAAAACAAACATATAAAATACTACTTGTGTCCCTATTTATGGTAACAGCTATTAATGCAAGTTTATCGCAGGAAAGAAAAGAATCTTTCGAGAAAATCTATAAAATTAATTCGACCGGCGATGTTAGTTTCTCGTGCTACGAAACAGACCTAAAAGTGAATACATGGGACAAAGATGAAGTAAAATTGGTTGGTGAAATTATTATTGGAGGAGGAGATATAAAAGACCAAGATGAATTAATTGAAGCTTTCAAAAATCCGGATGTGTCTGAATCATCTAATTATCTTAGAATTAAAACAAATCTTGTACAAAACACTATAATAATTGGTCCATTTAGAAAAATCACATTGGTCAATGGTAAAACTATAAAAGTAGATAAGTTTGAGGCTAAATATACATTGTGGATACCTGAAAATATTAGCTTTGACTTAAAGAGTAAGTATAACGATATAGATATTGCCACCTTAAAAGGAGATGTTAAATTTGAATTGTATGAAGTTGACCTTACCCTTATAAGTTTTAATAAAGGTGAATTCAACATGAAATATAGTTCAGCTGAAATTGGAAAAGGTGAAAGTGCAAAATTTGATGTTTACGAATGCGAATTGGAAATTAAAGACATTAAAAAAATTATGGCTAACACTAAATACTCAGACTACTTTATTGGCAAATCAGAGATTCTGGCTGTTGGATCATATGAAGACGACTTTGATATTATAAGCTTATCAAAAGGATTGACAGGACAGGCAAAATACTCCGATTTTAAAATCGCGAGTAATGTTAGTCAAATAAAGATGGATGTTTATGAAACTGACATTGAGGTTTTAAATGTTGATGTAGTTGAATATTCATCGAAATACTCCACTTTGAATGCAAAAAATATTAATACTCTAAAGTGCAATTCATTGTATGAAGTAAAAATATATGCTGATGTTGTTGGTAAGTTTTCTTGTGAAGAATCAAAATACGATCATATCAGATTCCAGAAAATTACCAAAGCTATACATTTGCCTAGCACCTATGAATTGGAATTGAATATTGAATCGGTAGATGTTGGATTTGAAAAATTTTATGGAGACTTTAAATACGGAAATGTTAATCTTCCATTAGATCAAAAAACCGAATTTAGTTTAAAATTTGAAACTAAATATGGCGATGTAGATTTTCCAAAAAACAGATTGAAGATTACCAATATGGATTTTGAGGATAGTAAAAAATTATTCCTGGGACAAACAATTGATAATCCACCTTGTAAAATTGAATTTGCAGCTTACGATACCAATATTGATTTAGAATAGGATCTAAAGATTCTAAATTTGATAGGCTGTTCAATTTTGAGCAGCTTATTTTTTTATAAACTTAACCTCAAATAAGCTAGGCCATCTTTTGCCGGTTACAAAATAATGATCGTTGTCTTTATTATATGCTATCCCATTTAATACATTATCATTTTCCTTTTCATAACCTTTCGGAACAATTTCACTGCAGTTTATCCGCTTAATTACCTTACCAGTTTCAGGATCAAATGCAATTATTTCTTCGCTTTGATAAACATTTGCATAAACCAGTCCATCTACATATTATAGTTCATTAAGATTTTCAACAGGGCCAACATTATCGTATATCTCTATTTTTCTTATTTCATTAAGATACTCAGGGTCCAGAAAATGAATAACATGGGTCCCATCACTCATTAAAAGTTTATCATCATAGGTAGTAAGGCCCCATCCATCAGTTGGGTATTTAAATTTTCTCAATAGCGTAAAACTATTTTTATCATATATAAATCCGGTTTTAGACTTCCAGGTAATTTGAATAATCTTATCCTTATATGTAGTAATTCCTTCGCCAAAATATTCTCCGCCTCCTAAACTTAAAATTGAATGAACATTTCCGGTTTTATAATCTACTTTTCGCAATGATGAGTTTGCCCAATCGCCTGTTCCTTCGTACATAATACCGTCTTCGAATAGTAACCCCTGTGTGTATGCTTTCTTATCATGCGGATATGTATTAATAATTTTACATGCATATAATTCTGGTGTTATATCCGATTTAAATCTAAGTTTCAAATAATAACTATCTACCTTGTTTCCTTCAGAATAAGCAAACACTTTGAGTTGATTTGTTCCTGTATTTAATTCCTTTGTTTTCCAAGTAAATTCCAAATTATCAGGGGTTAATGTTCTTTTTATATCAACACCTTCCACTTTTAAAGAATCAATAATAACCTTCGCATTTTTTAAAGCTATCTGAACATCAATTTCGTCTCCCAGAGTATACATCTCTCCAGCTTTTGGAGATTCAATTTTTATTACTGAAACACGTTTAACCGTATTTTGTGCCTCTGTTTTGGTTTCTTGAGTTTGGTTTTCAGCCCTTTGAGCACAAGAAACCTGAAGGAGTGTTAAAATGATAAATGAATACTTTAAAATGCTCATATTATTTTAATTATATTTTAAAAACCTTATTAATCTTTTCCCATAATGAAGAATTCGATTGAGGAATATTTTCCATCTGTTTTTTAGGATCATCGGTGTAAAGATCTGTATTTAAAATTTTCCATATTTCGCTCCAACCTAAAAATCCACCTACGTTCCTATCGTCGATATAGACATCGGCCATAATTTTACGACTCATAGAATCATCATAAACTTCTTCTGGGTAATTTTTATTTACTGCATAAAATTCAATCCCATTTCTTCTGCAGTATTCAACCGCTTGCTTAAGCTCATTTCCAGATCTATATGTCCATAATATTAGTTGATGGCCTTTTTCCTGTAAAGCTTTCAAAGTTTCGAATGCAAATAATTTAGGTTTACCTATCAGCGGATATTCATGATCTACAATGGTTCCATCAAAATCTACAGCAATAATCATATTCTTCCTATTAGCTTTAAGCAAAAGTAAGGTTTTTTTTGAAAGACATGTTAATTCGATCTTTTATCGAAAGAATATCTTATTGAGAATACATTTGAGTATAATGCCAACGACTGATCTCCAATATCCGTTAATGCATAATCTATGCTAACTCCTTTGAATTGAATTCCAATGCCAAAATTGGGTTGGAAAGTCATAGATTCTTTGTTGTCAAACTCCTCTATCCGCTGAAAGTTGCCAACACCAAAACGTATAAAAGCCAATTGATTATAGTTTATCTCAATTCCAACATGAGGATCGATGCTAACCGGATCGCCCTCTATCAAAACATGTCGCTGACCGTCGAAAGTAAAATCCAGATCTATTTCAGCTAAAGCTTTAAATTTATTATAAATAGTAAAGTCTCTTGAGACGCCTAGTAATACCCTTGGCAAAGTAATTTCCAGTGAATTATCGGGAGCAAAATTAAAAACAGAATCTTGCACTTCGATGATTAACTCATCTTCATTAAAGGTCCAGGCATTAAAAGTTGAAGTAATATCTCTTGCTAAAACTCCATAATTCCAATCCCGTAAATGATATTGCAAGCCCAGATCTAATCCAAATCCCCATGCGGAAGCGAACTTTCCAATGTTACGATAAATAATCTTCACGTTGGCTCCATACATTAGATTTGGGTACTTGGTTTTTCTTGCATAGCTTATTAAAAAAGCATAATCTGCAGCTGAAAATCGCGATATACGATCATAGTCGATATTACCATCGCTATCAATTAAATCGGTTGTATTTGGAATATCATCTACTCCAAAACGAATTAGGCTGACTCCTAAATAACTATTTGTATCCAACTGCATGGCCCCACCCAAGTAATCATATTTTGCTATACCAGCAAAATATTCAGCATGCATAATACCAGCATCAAAATCTGTTTGCAATGATGCAAGCCCCGCAGGATTCCAATATCCTGATGTAACATCTTTTGTATTGGCCACCATAGCATTAGACATACTTAATGATCTTGCTCCTACACCAATTGATAAAAATTCATTACTATACTTTGCTGTCTGACTGAAAGTAAGATTTGAAATTAATATCAATACTGGTATGATAATCCTTCGCCCCATCAATTTTCCAGTAATATGTTAGTTTTTTCAGTTGATAAACTTAGTAATTAATAAAATATTTATCAAACTATATTTTTTAACTTATTTTTGTTAAAAATATTGTTGTTTAATAAGCAATTAATAATTAACCCAACATGATAAAAAAACATATTCCGAATACCATTACATCCTTAAATTTACTATCAGGATGTATATCCATAGCTTTGGCTTTTGAGGGTTATTTAACTTTTTCCGTTTATATGATCTTTATTGCCGCGGTTTTTGATTTTTTGGATGGCATGTCAGCACGTTTATTAAATGCGTATTCAATTGTTGGGAAAGAACTGGATTCACTTGCAGATGTTGTCAGCTTTGGAGTTGCTCCATCGATCATCATGTTTCATATGATGAAAATTTCATTGTTTAAGACTTTTCACCTACCTCCCATTGAGAATCTTACTTTAACTGAGATATTTTTTCTATTAATTCCTTTTTTTATAGCAATTCTATCAGGAGTTAGATTGGCAAAGTTTAATGTAGATGAGAGACAAACAGAAAATTTTATTGGATTAGCAGTTCCAGCAAATGCTTTGTTCTTCGTATCGCTTTATTTGGTTAGTATTTTAACTGCCAACGAATTTTTAATTGGATTATTAAAAAATAAAATCGCACTATCTCTAATTATCATCATATTTTCACTATTTCTTGTTTCTGAGTTCCCCATGTTTTCGCTTAAATTTAAGAGTATGGGATTTAAAGGAAATAAAATTCGATATATTTTTATTGTGTTATCTGTGATATTATTAATATTATTGCATACGATAGCTATCCCACTAATTATTATATTATATATCTTATTATCAGCTATTAATAACTGGATTTTTAACTTTGATTAATTGTAAAACACATGAAATTTATTGCAGAAATTAACGTAATGCCTCTTAAAGCTTTATTAGACCCGCAAGGAAAAGCCGTTACACATAGTATGAAAAATATTGGTTTTACTGAAGTTTCAAATGTTCGAATAGGTAAACATATTACTTTAGAAATTGAAGCTGCTAGTAAAGAAATTGCTATGGAAAGAGTTAATGAAGCTTGTAATAAAATATTATCGAATCCTATTATGGAAGGATTTGATTACACCCTAAAAGAAGTAAAATAATTTTGGATATTATTTTTTCCTGCTGGAAGAATTGAGATTATTCATTACTTCAGTTTGTCTCTGGATTGATTCCTTATGTACCAACTGAAGTAATTTTTTTACAAACTCTTCGGTTAAACCTAATTTCTTCCCAAGTTTTATTCTTGTCGAAACAATTTTCTCCCAACGTCGCAGTTGTAAAATAGTAACTTCATTTTTACTTTTATATTTGCCAATTTCCTCAACAATATTCATTCTTTGCGAAAGTAATTCCAGCATCTGCTGATCGATAGAATCTATTTGACTACGCAAAGTTTCTAAAACATTGGTAAAATCAGAGTTTTTTACAGTTGTTGTTCTAAAAATAAGCCTTCCCAATAATTCTTCTAGTTGAATTGGCGTTAATTGCTGATTCATGTCACTTAAAGCAACACTTGGATTATAATGTGTCTCAATCATTAAACCATCCATATTTAAATCAAGAGCCTTTTGAGCAATTTCAGGAATATATTCTGTGTCGCCAGCAATATGACTTGGATCACATAAAATAGGTAAAGTATTACAAATACTTTTTAACTCAATTGCAATTTCCCATTTAGGAATATTTCTTAATGTTGTAGCTTCGAAAGGGAAGAATCCACGATGCACAGCTGCCAACTTATTTACACCTGCTTTATGAAAACGCTCCAAGGCCCCAACCCAAAGATTTACATCCGGATTTATTGGATTTTTAACCAAAACGGGTTTGTTGTATCCTGCTAAAAAATCAGCTAACTCCTGAATTGAAAATGGATTAGAAGTAGTTCTGGCTCCAATCCAAAGCACATCAATATCATGTTTAATAGCTAGTTCTGCATGCTCTGTATTTGCAACTTCAATTGCTGTATATAATCCAAATTCTTTCTTTACCTGCTGCATCCATTTTAGTCCATCCTCTCCTACGCCTTCAAAATTGCCGGGACGAGTACGTGGCTTCCATATTCCCGATCGAAATATCTTAACCTTTCCCGATTCTGCAATTTCTTTTGCTGTTTGCATTACCTGAGATTCTGATTCTGCACTACAAGGACCTGCAATTATTAATGGTTCGTTTAACCCATCGAACCATGAGCTTATTTTTGATATGCTTTTTAGTTTGGCCATTTAATCAATCTTTGGATAAAGATATAATTTAAAAATCTCAAAATTAGGAAAGACCTAACTGTTTTATCCGATAAGGATCTTAAACTATTAGGTCTATCTATTATTTATATCTATCTTAATCTTCTTCGTACTTTTTTATTGCAAAAGCCGAAATCTTATAGCTTGCCCAAATTAATAAAGGCCAAATAGCTAACCAAATAATTTCTGTTAAATATGTCATAGTAAATTGAATTTACAATTAATAAATATGAATATCTTCTCCCATTTCTTCAGTATTGATCTTTTTGTTATTAATAGATTTCCATGCATACCAAATATATGCAATAACGAATGGAACCATTAACGACACATACGTCATTGCTTTTAATGTATACTTACTTGAAGAAGCATTTTCAATGGTTAATGAACTTTGCAAATCAAATGTTGATGGATAGAAAGCAGTATCGTTAAAGCCTGCTATTAAGAACAAGGCAAAAACCGTTAATATGGTGCCAGCACCTGAAAACCAAATTCCATTTGTGCTCGTCTTCATTATCGATTTTCCTATACCAAATAAAACAAGAACAACTCCTAGTAAGAAAATTATGAGAACTAACGGCATTTGCAGAAAGTTATGCAGATACTTATGCGACTCATAGCTAACTATTTTAGTAGTGGAATCATATGCGAACCCATCGATAAACATTAACCAGATTGCAAATAATAAAAAGAAAATAACAAATAATATTGCATTCAGAATCAATTGTTTCCTTGATCGATTAAAAATACTCTCATCTTCTATATTGTTCATAAAATATAGAATGGCCAGAACTCTGGCTAAAAAGAATACCGCTAAACCTAAAGAAACATTATGAATATTTAATGCTAACTCCAATCCTCTTGCTGCTCCTTCCCACCTTGAGAAATTCATTTCGTTCACAGAAAATTCTGATCCGGTAAAGAAGGTGGCCACAGCTGTTCCAAGTAAAATTGTTCCCAAGGCACCATTAATGAACAAAAAGACTTCATAGGTTTTTGTCCCTAGAAAATTATCAGGTTTAGATCTGTATTCATATGAAATTGCCTGAATTATGAATGCAAACAGAATTAACATCCACACCCAATATGCTCCTCCAAAACTAGTTGAATAGAATAATGGGAATGATGCAAAAAATGCTCCTCCAAATGTTACTAATGTTGTAAACGTGAATTCCCACTTGCGTCCTAAAGAATTTACAATCAAACGACGCTCCATATCTGTTTTGCCTAGAGTATAAATCAGTGTTTGTCCTCCCTGAACAAAAAGAAGAAAAACAAGTATAGCACCCAAAAGGGATATGATGATCCACCAATATTGCTGCAATGCCAAATGTGATAAACTTTCAAACATTTTAATGTCCTCCTTCTTTAGGTCCGATTTTAATTTGCTTTATCATAATCTTTAGCTCTGCAATTAGAAGAGCTGTAAAAATGGCAAGAAACAGCCAGAAAGTAATCTGAACAGCGCTTGCATCAATTTGTGATACAGCAGCAACGGTTGGAAGAAGATCTTGAATTACCCAAGGTTGACGTCCAACTTCGGCTACAATCCAGCCTGACATTGAAGCGATGTAAGCTAATGGAATAGTAAAAATTGCTAATCGTAATAACCATTTTTTCTCAATTAACTTACCTTGAAATAGTAAAATAAGTAGAACCACAAACAATAAAATAAAGTAGAAACCTAAACCTACCATCATATGAAAGCTGTAAAATGTTAAAGGTACATTCGGTATGATACTCTTAGGATCATTTAAAAATCCATAGCCAAAATACTGAAAGTTTTCCTTAAATATTTTCAATGATATGGTCTGCTGTTCTTCATCTTTTAATTCTTTTGCGTCTTTGTACGCTGCCAGAGCACTAATCGCCAGTTTTCCCTTTTCAATTTTTTCTTGGGCTGATAGGGCAATGTGCTTTTCTCCATTTTCATCGGTGTATTCGAATCCCCCTTCCATTAAATCTTTAACTCCAGGAACAAAAGCTTCTGTATCGCCATAACCGAGAAAAGAAAGTAGTTTAGGTATTTCAAATTTGAAAACATAATCATCTTTATTGTCATCATATTCTTTGCCAGGTGTTGGCATTCCAATCATAATTAATCCCGCTCCTTTAGTACCCTGGTATAGGCCTTCCATGGCAGCTAATTTCATGGGTTGCTTTTGAGTAACCTGGTATGCAGAACCGTCTCCTGTATAAACTAAGAAGAGACTACTAAGTAATCCAAAGATTGCAGCAATGATGATGCTTCGTTTTGCTAATAACTGTTCCCGACCTTTTAACAAAAACCAGGCACTAACACCAATTACGAAAAGTGATGCTAAAACGTATGAGGATGTTATTGTATGTAAAAACTTATTTATAGCAATAGGGGAAAATAATACATCCCAAAAATTAAGCATTTCGTTTCTGGCAGTATCTGGATTAAAATGCATTCCAATAGGATCTTGCATCCATCCATTAGCAACCAAAATCCATAAAGCATATAAATTGGAACCAATTGCCACAAGCCATGTTGAGATTAGATGAAACTTTTTACTTACTTTATTCCATCCGAAAAACATGATAGCAATAAATGTGGATTCCATAAAGAATGCCATAATACCTTCAATAGCCAATGGTGCTCCAAAGATATCGCCAACAAACCAGGAATAATTTGACCAGTTCGTGCCAAACTCAAATTCCAGGATGATTCCTGTTGCTACACCAATAGCAAAATTGATTCCGAATAATGTCATCCAGAATTTGCTTGCCTTTTTCCATTCAGGATCGCCAGTTTTAAAATACAGCGTTTCCATAAAGGCTATAATAAAGGTTATACCCAGTGTTAATGGAACAAACAGCCAATGATACATTGCAGTTAATGCAAATTGTGCCCTCGACCAATCGACCAGAGCAGAATCAAGATGTTCAATCATTATTTATGTTTTTAGGTTTTGTTAATTGCTCAATCACGTAATCCGCTTTATCTTCTTCGTTTTCGAACTTATCATTTAAGAAGTTTTTAAAGAAAAATAATTTAAGAATTACAAACATAATAAAAAGCTTAATGAGGATAATTGCCCAAAGCCTTTTACCAACGGTCATACTCTTAAATCCTTGGTAATAAAATAAAAATATTCTTTTGAAGATGTTTTCCTTTTTCATTTCTTCTGAAATTGTAGATCAAAGATAGGAAAAATAAGAAAAAGGTAATAAAGTGCATGTTTCCTAAAATCACTTATGTCTAAATTAGTTTTATATCCAATCCATTGTTAATTAATAACTAATTAAACGGTAGTACAAATAATCAATTAAGATTTATTAATTGTTTTCGTTAGGAAATACGTGGAAAAATCCCTTTTGCTCCTGATGAGCAGGATTTGAGGGCTTAAGAATATAGTAATATATTCCCTGGCTAACTTTTGAGCCCGAAGCATTCCTTCCGTCCCAAACTAAAATTGGTGCTTTATCCTTATAAACAAGAGTTCCTGTGCGGCTATAAATGAAAATCTCGATTGGGTCTACTCCATTTGATCTTACAACAAACAAATCATTAATACCATCATCATTGGGTGTAAATACATTGGGTACGTGAATGTTGTCTTCGATTGTAACCGTTTCGGTAGCTGTAAAGGTATTTCCCGACGATGCTTCGGTAACTGTTAATAATATGTTGTATGTGCCAGGAGCAGTATAAAGATATGTTGCCCGATGTATATTTGCTTCTGATGTGGGAGCTTCAGAGCCAGACCAGTTTATTGTATAAGCACTATTTACTGTATCAGATAATTCGAACTCATTAAAAGTCGTATCGGTAGTTCCAAAATTCACTTTATAAGCCTGACAGCTTAATTTGTAAGCATTGCCAATATCGGGTGTGATTTCAAAAGTTACGGTATCTATTTGAGCAAAAAGATTTTGCGTAAGAAATAAAAAGAAAATAAAAATTGTTGCTTTAATTTTAATCATTAATTCACATTTAGTCACGTAAATATATAAAATACCACTTTATATTCTTAAATTTTCTCAGTTATTTTTTTAACTACCTTTAAATTATTAAAAAATTCCTTGGCGATAACTCTCAATATTGTATATGATTGTATAGCGAGTATCATTCCTGTAATACCGAACAAACTTCCCGAGCACAGAATAACTAAAAAAATTTCCAAAGGATGAGCATTAACACTACTTGAATAAATAAAAGGCTGAAAAACAACATTATCCACAACTTGAACAATGATAAAGACTATCGTCATATATCCAAGTAAGG